>NZ_JANKBZ010000031.1 GCF_024623785.1 Archangium lipolyticum | reverse complement strand
ACGCAGGCCGGCATCCTCAAGGGCAAGTTCGGCTACATGAGCCCGGAGCAGATCCGCGGCATGCCGCTGGACCGCCGCTCCGACATCTTCGCCATCGGCGTGTGTCTCTACGAGATGCTCACCGGCGTGTGTCTCTACGAGATGCTCACCGGCGAGCGGCTCTTCGTGGGCGACAGCGACTTCAGCGTGCTGGAGAAGGTGCGCAAGGCCGAGGTGCCGCCGCCCTCCACCTACAACCGGCGCATCCCCGAGGCGCTGGAGAAGATCGTCCTCAAGGCGCTCGCGCGTGACGTGGACGAGCGCTACCAGTACGCCAACGAGCTGGGCGACGACCTGCAGCGCTTCCTCATCACCTCGGAGTCCATCTTCAGCCGCAAGGACCTCATGCAGTACATGAAGTCCACCTTCGCGGAGGACGTGGAGCGCGAGAAGCTGCGGCTGCAGGAGTACGCGGACATCAAGCCCCCCGAGGGGATGATGGCCGCCATCGAGATGGGCTTCAGCGGAGCGTCCTCGGCCCCGCCGCCGCCGCCGGTCAGCGCGCCGGTGCCGAGCCTGCCGCCCGTGGAGCCGTCTCAGCCCCCCGTCGGCGCGGGTGGCGTGCGCCGCTCTCCCACGCTCGGGGCCCTGCCCAAGCTGACGGCCGCGCCGCCCGCCCCCAAGCCCCCGGTGCAGGAGGAGGAGTCCGGGGCGACGATGGTGGTGAACAGCTCCGAGTACTTCGACGAGCCGACCACCCAGCCGGGCATGGTGGGCCCCGGGCGCACCGTGACGCCGGTGGAGGTGCCTCGTCCGCTCGTCATCGACGAGCAGCCGGCGCAGCGCGTCCCCGGCGCGCGGATGTCGCAGCCGGTGACCGTGACCCCGGCTCCCGCGCGTGCTCCGACGCTCTCGCCCGCCTCCGCGGAGAGCACCACCGTGGCCCGCCAGGGCCGCAACACGATGGACGGGCTGCCGCGTGTCGTCCGGCCGGATCCGTCGGCCGAGTCCCCCGGCGTGGCGCGGCCCTCGCAGTCGGTTCCCACGGTGCCGGGCCGCCCTTCGTTCGCGCCGCTGCCCATGCCGCCCGTGGCGCCGCCCAAGGAGATGGTGCAGGAGGAAGAGGAGGTGGAGGCGTCGACCTCTCCAGCCCTCCCGGCGAGGCCGCTGCCCGGCTCCGCGCGGCCACAGGAGCGGGGCCCGGCTCCGGCTTCGGCTCCCGCTCCGGCCGCGCCCAACCGCCTGCCGCTCATCGCGGGACTCGCCGCCCTGGTGGTGCTGCTGCTCGTCACGGTGGCCTTCCTCGCGATGCGCCCCGAGCCCAAGAAGGGCTACATCCTGGTGAGCCTGCCCGCGGATGTGCGGGACGTCCGGGTGAACGTCAGTGGGCAGGACCTGAACGTGCCCAAGAGCGGGCCCATCCTTCAGGAAGTGCCGGCTGGCCCCGCCCTGGTTCTGGTGAGCGCCGCTGGCTACAAGCCCTTCACCCAGCAGATGGAAATCCAGCCTGGCACGACGCCCACGAACCTGGAGGTGAAGCTCCAGCGCGAGGTGCAGGTGGCGCGCGTGGTGGTCGTCACCCAGCCTCCGGACGCCGAGGTGAAGGTGGACGGCAAGGTGGTGCGCGAGAAGGGCAGCAGCTCGACCTACATCGGCGAGGTGCCGGCGGAGACCGAGGTGGTCGTGTCGGCCAGCGCCCCGGGCTACAAGCCGGCCGACAAGCGCCTCAACCTGCCCGCGGGCGACAAGCCGATGGACGTGCAGCTCAAGCTCGAGCCCGAGGGTTATGAGGTGGAGGTGCAGTCCGTGCCCGCCGGGGCCGCCATCTTCGTGGAAGGCAAGGACCTGGGCCGCACGACGCCGGCCCGGGTGCGGTTGCCGACCAGCGTGAAGCAGGTGAGCCTCAAGCTGCGGTGCCACGACGAAGCGAGCGTGGACGTGGCTCCCGCGATGGGCACGGTGAAGGAGCGGCTGAAGAAGCAGCGCGGCTGCCGCTGAGGACGATTCAGACAGGCGCCCGTCCGATGGGGGCGGGCGCGAGTGCCCCCCCGAGGGGGCTGGAGGGGTGTGTCCGTGACCAAGTCACGCAAGGCCGATCCGGCGGATCCGCTCGCGGAGCTGCCCGGCTGGGCCCGCAAGCTGGCCCAGAAGTACTACACGAAGACCGTCAGCACCTTCCTCCTCTATGGGGCGGTGAGGGACCTTCAGCCCACCACCCAGGAGGACGGCAGCCGGGGCTTCGGCACCCTGCGCACGTTCCTCTCCGAGGAGCTCTTCGGCGGGCGCGACCACGTCCTCTTCTATGACCGCTCGTCGGGCATCCGCTCCTCGTCTCCGGAGACGCAGAAGGAGCTGCAGCGGACGATGGCCGGCTACGACGCGCTCTATGGCACGGACTACGCCAAGAGCCTGCCGAGGGACCCGGCCCGGGCGCTGCAGATCCTCGAGAACTTCCTGCGGATGCGCGTGAGCGAGGGCAAGTCCCTGGCGCTCATCATCGACTTCGCCGAGACGCTGGTGCCGGGCGGGGAGATGAGCCACCTGTCCGCCGAGGACCGCTTCGTGCTGGCCACGCTGGAGAAGTGGGCGCACGACCCGCAGTTCCTCGCGGGGGACGTGTCCGTGGTGCTGCTGGCGGAGAACCTGGCGGACATGTCCCAGCGCCTGACGCGCAACCCGTACGTGGCGCCCATCGAGCTGCCCCTGCCCACCGAGGAGGAGCGGCTGGAGTACGTGCGCTACAAGCTGGAGGGCAAGAAGCTGGCGGCGGTGTCGGACGTGCCGCTGGCGGGCCTGGCGAAGATGACGGCGGGCCTGTCGCGCATCAACCTGGACCGCGTCCTCACCGAGGCCCTCGAGCACGGTGTGCGCATTACCTCCGACCTGCTCAAGGAGAAGAAGAAGGAGCTCATCCAGGCCGAGTGCCACGGCCTGCTCGAGTTCATCGAGCCGTCCAACACGCTCGACGCGGTGGCGGGCCACGGCAAGGCCAAGGAGATGCTGCGCAACGCGGCCAACGCGCTGAAGAAGGGCCGCATCGAGGTGATGCCCATGGGCTACCTCGTGAGTGGCCCCGTCGGCACGGGCAAGACGTTCCTGGTGTCCTGCTTCGCCGGGGAGATTGGCATCCCGGTGGTGAAGTTCCTCAACTTCCGCAGCCAGTGGCAGGGCGTCACCGAGGCCAACCTGGAGAAGATCTTCAATCTCCTCAAGGCGCTCTGGCCGGTGGCGGTGATGGTGGACGAGGCGGACACCTTCCTGGGCAACCGCGACTCGGGCGGGGACTCGGGGACGAGCAGCCGCGTGTTCGGCTCCATCGCCTCGTTCATGGGCAACACGGTGTACCGCGGGAAGATCGTCTGGTTCCTGATGACGGCGCGGCCGGACCTGCTGCCCATCGACCTCAAGCGCCAGGGCCGCGCCGAGGAGCACCTCGCGCTCTTCTACCCGGAGACGGAAGCCGAGCGGGAGGAGCTCTTCCGGGTGATGCAGAAGAAGACGGGCCTGAAGCTGGACGTGCCCTCGGTGGGCGAGCTGATTCCGACGGGGACTCGCCAGCTGAGCGGCGCGGACATGGAGGCGGTGCTGGTGCGCACCCGCTTCCGCGCGCTGGCCCAGGGGCGCGAGCAGGCCACGGTGGAGGACCTCAAGGCCGTCTTCGAGGACTTCGTGCCGCCCAGCTACCCGCTGGAGATCGAGCTGCAGAACCTGGTGGCGGTGCAGGAGTGCACCAGCCGCGAGCTGCTGCCCGAGAGCTTCCGCCGGTTGGACCGCGACTACATCACCCGCCGCGTCCGCGAGCTGAAGCTCCTGCTCGAGCAGGGGTAAGGCCTGGTTCCTTGGTTGTCCAGGTGACCTTCGGGCTGGCGCTCCCACGAGTTCCAGTGGGAGGGCGCTCTTCCCGTGTTACGGGAAGAGCGCGCGCCACCCGTCCAAGGATTTCTTCTCCCGTGAAGGCACGTCTCTGGCTGGGCTCGCGTGGTCCCTTCTCAACCGTAGCGAGCATTCATGACGGACGACAGCAACCGGAGGCAGTGCCTGGAGACCGGTATCCCGAGCTTCGATGTTCTGCTGGGGGGTGGCATTCCCCGCAGGCAGACGCTCATCGTCGCGGGCAACCCTGGCAGCGGCAAGACGATCCTCTGCAGCCAGGTGGCCTTCCTCGCCGCCGCGCGCGGGCTGCCCGTGGTGATCTCCACCGTCACCTCCGAGCCCCACGACAAGCTGGTGGATGCGCTCTCCGGCTTCTCCTTCTTCCGCCGCGAGCTGCTGGGCGAGAAGCTCTTCCTCATGAGCACCTACGCCTCGCTGAAGAAGGGGGCCAAGGAGGCGCGTGATCTCCTGGTGCACACCGTCCGCGAGCGCGGCGCGAAGCTGCTCTTCATCGACGGGCTGCGCGCCATCCGCGACCTGTGGCAGGACGAGGCCAGGCTGCGCGAGTTCCTGTACGAGCTGGGCATCGGGCTGTCCGCCACGGACTGCGTCGGGCTCTTCACCACCGAGTACCCCCTCGAGAAGCTGATGGCCCTGCCGGAAGCGACGACGGTGGATGGCATCGTCTCGCTGTCGGTGAACACGCGCGGCGTGCGCCGCCTGCGCCGGGTGGAGGTGGTCAAGCTGCGCGGCCGGCCCCACCTGCCCGGCGAGCACCTCATGCGCATCGGTCCCGAGGGCGTGGAGCTCTTCCCCCGGCTCGAGACCCAGATTCCCTCCGACAAGGACTTCTCCCCGACGCGCGGCCGGGCCGGCTTCGGGCTGCCCGAGCTCGACGGGCTGATGGAAGGCGGGCTGCCCGTCCAGAGCACCACCCTGCTCGCGGGCAGCATGGGCATTGGCAAGACGCTGCTCGCCGCGCACTTCGCGGCGGAGGGAGCCCGCCGGGGGGAGAAGACGCTCTTCGTCTCCTGCTTCGAGCCTTCCTCCGCGCTGCTCGCCCGGGCGAAGCGGATCGGATTGGACGTGCAGGAGGTGTTGGCCAGTGGAGCGCTGACGTTGGTCCACCAGCCTCCGGCCGAGACGGAGGCGGATGTCCTCATCGAGCGCATCCTGCGGGATGTGGCGCGTCAGGGAATCCAGCGGCTCGTCCTCGACGGACTGACGGAGCTCGAGCTCTCCATCGCGGACCCGGAGCGGCGGCGCACCTTCCTGGCCGCCTTGAGCGTGCACCTCCGGGCCGCGGGAGTGACGTCCCTCTTCACCAAGGAGGTGTCGAAGATCGCTGGCACCGAGCTGGATTTCAGCGACACGCCCATCGCGATCCTCGGCGAGAACCTGCTGCTGTTGCGCTACGTGGAGCTGCGCGGGCGCATCCACCGCATCCTGTCCATCCTCAAGATGCGCGACAGCAAGTACGACGGGAACCTGCGCGAGTTCGAAATCAACGACGCGGGGATCCGGGTCCTGGCGCCGATGCGCTCGGTGGAGGGCCTGTTGACGGGGCAGGCCCGGCCTCTTGGCGCAAGCGTCGTCGGAGAGTCGAGATGAGCCTCATCCTCATCGCGGAGGATGAAGAGGCCATGCTCGAGATCTTCGCCCAGGTGGTGGAGGACCTGGGTCATCGCGCCCTGCGGGCACACAATGGGGAAGAGGCCCTCATGCTGGCCCGGACGGAGCGGCCGGATCTGGTGGTGAGTGACCACATGATGCCCCGGCGCACGGGAGTGGAGCTGCTCCGGGCGCTGCGTGCCGATGCCCGGCTCGAGACGGTCCCCTTCCTGTTGCTGAGTGCCGCGCGCCCCAAGGGCCTGGAAGAGGCCGATGTCTTCCTCTCCAAGCCGGTGGAACTCGAGACCTTCGAGAAGACCGTGCGGAAGGTGTTGGATTCGCGTCCCTCCGCCGAGCCTCGCAATGAGGTCGCGCCCGGAGGGGCCCGCGCGGACCGCTCCAGCGGAACCGTGCGCGAGGAGATGCTCAACTGGGTCGCCCATGAGATCAAGACGCCCTTGAGCTCGGCGCGGCTCAACGCCCAGCTGCTGCTGCGCAAGCAGGGGAACAAGAGCACTCCGGAGGAGAAACGCTTCACGGAGACCATCCTCCGCCAGCTGGACCGGATGAATACCCTCGTCACCTCCATCCTCGACGCGGCGCGCCTGTCCGAGGGCAAGCTGGCGCTGCAATTGGAGCCCGGGAATGTCTCGGCGTTCCTCCAGGAGGTGGTCCAGGAATGGCGCGAGCTCCAACCGCAGGTGGACTTCCACCTGAAGGAGCCGGAGCAGCGGGTGGAGCTCTCCTTCGATGCCGAGCGCGTGCGCTACATCCTCAACAACCTGATCTCCAACGCGGTGAAGTACGGGGGAGAGGCACGGCGTGTCGAGGTGACGCTGTCCCTCTCACCCGGGCTGGCCGTCGTCCAGGTGCGCGACTGGGGCGTCGGCATCGCGGCCTCGGAGTTGCCCAACGTCTTCGACCGCTTCCACCGCGCGGAGGTCGCCGGAGGACAGGGGCATGGACTGGGCCTGTACATCGCCGGGGCGCTCGCACGGCTCCATGGGGGCTCGCTCACCGCGCAGTCGACGTTGGGTGAGGGCTCCACCTTCAGCCTCCGGCTTCCCCTCTCGCGTTGAGCCCCGGGGCTAGAGCAGCGCCACCACCACCGGCGCCGCCGCGAGCCTCACCGCCTCGACCCACGGCCCCCAGCGCCTCCCCTCCAGCACGCCTCCCAATCCACCCAGGGAGGCCAGGAACCAGGCCGCGAACGCGAGCCGCGAGGGCAGGGGCAATGACGAACCCCGGCCCAGGAACAGCACGGTGAGCAGCAACGTCAGCACGCCCACGAGGCCGACGTAGAGCGCCACCCGGCGAGAGAAGCGCACGTCGAACCGGGTTCTCCCCTCCACGGCCTCCGCGGCCGGAGCATCCACCCCCGCCGGGCGCCACTCGGGCGGCATGACCCAGACCTTCAGCTTGTCCAGGAACCTCGGCGCCCTCCAGGACAGGACCGCCAGGTCGCGGAAGGGGGTGATGGCGGCCAGCAGCGGGTTGAAGGTGCGCACCTGCTTCACCGTGCCGTAGGTGACCGGCTCCACCTCGGGCTCGAAGGTGCCGAACAGCCTGTCCCAGATGATGAGGATGCCGCCGTGGTTCTTGTCCAGGTAGCGGCCGTTGCAGGCGTGGTGCACGCGGTGGTGCGAGGGGGTGCTGAGCACCCACTCGAGGGGCCCGAGCTTGCCGACGAGCTCGGTGTGCACCCAGAACTGGTAGAGCGTGTTGAGCCCCGCCGCGGTGGCGAACATGGCCGGGGAGAAGCCGAGCCACGCCAGCGGCAGGTAGAAGACGCGCGAGAAGAGCGGTTGGATGGGCCCCTGACGCAGGGCCACGGCCAGGTTGTAGTCCTCGCTCTGGTGGTGGGGAGCGTGCGCCGCCCAGGCCAGGTTCATGCGGTGCGAGACGCGGTGGAACCAGTAGTAGGCGAAGTCGACACCGAGCATCAGTCCCGTCCAGGCCAGCACCGAGGAGGAGGGGATGTCGAAGAGCCGGTGCTCGTAGATGGCCAGGTAGGCGCCGGCCAGCAGCCCCACGGCCACGACGTTGAAGACCGTCTGGGCGGACCCCAGCGAGAGGTTCGCGAAGACATCCGGGCCTCGGAACACGCGCCGTTTCCGGAGCCGCCCGGCGAGCCACTCGATGCCCATCAGGACGAAGAAGAGGGGAATGGAGAGGGTGATGAGGCGCATGACGGGGAGAACTCTATATGGTGTGGGGGCTGCACTCTTCCAAGCGGAGACATCATGCGCAGAACGAGCCGATTGTCGTGGCTGATGGCTGGAGTGGTATCCCTCATGGGTGGCTGCCAGCCTGGGGAGGAGCCCTCCACCCCTGGAGCCTCATCGTCACAGGCCATACGGGCGGACCTGGCCCCGACCTGGGTGGGCAGGTGGACCTCCCACACGCCCATGAGCACCGCGCGCAGGCTCCACACCGCGACGCTGCTCAACTCCACCGGCTCGGTGCTGGTGGCGGGCGGCATCTCCCCTTCCGGCAACACCGCGAGCGCGGAGGTGTATGACCCGTACGCGGACAGCTGGTCTCCCACGGGCTCCCTGAATCTGGCGCGCGCCGGCCACACGGCGACGCCGCTCGGCTCGGGTCAGGTGCTGGTGGTGGGCGGCCATGCCTCCGGTCAGCCCTCGACCGGCACCGCGGAGCTGTATGACCCGGCCACCGGCACCTGGAGCTTCACGGGGAGCCTGAACACGTCTCGCGTCCGGCACACCGCGACCCTGCTCGACTCGGGCAAGGTGCTGGTCACGGGTGGCTTCACCTACCCCTTCAACCCTGGCTCCACGAGCGCGGAGCTGTACGACCCGGCCACCGGCACCTGGAGCCCCACGGGCTCCATGGTCAAGGCACGCATGTGGCACACCGCGACGAAGCTCTACTCGGGCGAGGTGCTGGTGCTTGGCGGCTTCAACGGCAACGAGGGCACGCTCGCGAGCGCGGAGCTGTACGACCCGGCCACCGGCACCTGGAGGCTGGTGAGCCCCATGCCGTCGGGTCACTACAGTCACACCGCGACGCGGCTCTACTCGGGCTCGGTGCTGGTGACGGGCGGCTTCCTGGGCCCCAACACCCAGACGGCCATCTACGATCCCTTCAACGACCGGTGGACCAATGCCGCCCCCCTGGGATGGGCCCGCGAGAGCCACCACGCGACCCTGCTCTACTCGGGCCAGGTGCTCATCTCGGGTGGCGACAACGGCGATGGTCTCACCGTGCCGGAAGCCGAGCTGTATGAGCCGAACTGGAACGGGTGGCGCTTCGCGGGCTGGCTGCCGGGGAACGGCCCGGGCTCCGCCGAGACGCTGCTGCACACCGGGCAGGTGCTGCTGACGGGCGGCTCACTCAGTGGGGCGCCCCGCGCGAACGTCTCCCGGTACACGCCGCCCTCCGAGTAAGGCGGGCTGGCGGGCAGGGGAGACCTGGCTCTCCCTTGCCTGTCCGACCTCTTACGGAGAGGCTGCAACCCGTTCAGGACTCATGAAGGCGGATATGATCAAGGAACAGCTCCGGCGCACGTTGCGGCGCGACTTGTTGCTCACGCTCGCGCCCACGCTCCTCATCATCGGGGCCGCGTTCGCCGTCACCTTCTACTTCGTCAAGCCCGCGCCACCGAAGAGGCTCGTCCTCGCGACGGCGCAGGACGAGGGCGGCTTCCGCTACTTCGCGCGGAAGTACCAGGAGGTCCTCGCGCGGCACGGCGTCACGCTGGAGATCCGCCAGACGAAGGGGTCGGTCACCAGTCTCGAGCTCCTCTCCGGAGACACCCCGGAGGCGGACGTCGCTTTCGTGCAGGGCGGTACGGCGGCCGGGGAGGGGGCGGCGCGCATCGTCTCGCTCGGCAGCCTCTCGTACGTGCCGCTGTGGGTCTTCTACCGCGGTGAGCCCATCGAGGACGTGCGCGGGCTGAAGGGCAGGCGCATCGCGATCGGGCTCGCCGAGAGTGGGACGCATGCGCTCGCCCGCATGCTGCTGGCGGCCAACGGCGCGGACCAGGCTCCGACGGAGCTCCTGCCGTTGGATCGCGACCAGGCCATCGAGCAGCTCAAGCAGGGTGGCGTCGACGCGGTGTTCCTGGTGGCCCCCGCGGAGTCGCCGCCGATCCAGAAGCTCGCCGCGGCCCCCGGCGTGCGGCTGCTCAGCTTCACGCGCGCCGACGCCTACGCCCGCAAGTACCCGTACCTGTCGAAGCTCGTGCTGCCGCGAGGCGTGTTCAATCTCGCGGCGGACGTTCCGGAGCAGGACGTGGTGCTGCTCGCGCCGACCGCGAACCTCCTGGCGCAGGACACGCTGCATCCGGCGCTCGCGTACCTGCTCATGCGCGCCGCGAGCGAGATCCACGGCAGTGCCGGGTTGCTCGACCGCTCGGGAGAATTCCCCGCGCCGCTCGAGACCGGCTTTCCGCTCAGCGACGAGGCCCGCCGCTACTACCAGGCCGGCATTCCGTTCCTGCAACGCTACCTGCCGTTCTGGGCCGCGAACCTCGTGGACCGGCTCTGGGTGATGCTCGTGCCGATCATCGCCGTGGTGGTGCCGCTCGGACGGGCCGTGCCGGCGCTGTTCCTGTGGCGGGTCCGCTCCCGCATCTTCCGGTGGTACGCGCGCCTGAAGGAGATCGAGCTCCAGCTCGAGGAGAACCCCGGACGGCAGATGCTCGAGGACATGCTCAAGCGGCTCGAGGAGACCGAGCGCGCGGTGAACCGGATTCCCACGCCCCTGTCGTACGCGGAGAATCTCTACTTCTTCCGCGAGCACATCGAGGTGGTCCGCCGGCGGCTCGTCCGGCTGCTCTCGGAGGAAGCCGCGAGCAGCGGAGGCCCGGACGCAGGTGACGGGCTGAGAGGGACTTCCTCGGGGCGCCTCGCGTGAACATTCCTCTCCTCTCGGGAAGGGTGAGGCGCTCGTGAAACACATCGTGCTCCTGGGCGATTCGATCTTCGACAACGGCGCGTACGTGTCGGGAGGGCCCGACGTCATCCAGCAGCTGCGCGAGCGGCTGCCCGCTGGTTGGCAGGCGACGCTGCGGGCCGTCGACGGCAGCGTGACGAGCGGCGTCAAGGGGCAGCTCCACCGGCTTCCCAAGGACGCGAGCCACCTCGTCATCAGCGTCGGGGGCAACGATGCCCTGGGCCAGTCGAGCGTCCTGGAGCGCGGAGCGAGATCCGTGGCCGACGCGGTCGGCAAGCTCGCCGACATCCAGGAGGAGTTCGGGCGGAGCTACCAGGCGATGCTCGACCACGTGCTGGCCCTGGGTCTGCCCACGGCCGTCTGCACCATCTATGACGCGAACTATCCGGATGCCGGGCGGCAGCGGCTGGTCGTCACGGCGCTGTCGGTCTTCAACGACTGCATCACCCGCGAGGCCTTCGCCCGGGGTCTGCCGCTGGTCGATCTCCGGCTGATCTGCGACAGGGCGGAGGACTACGCCAACCCCATCGAGCCTTCCGTGCGCGGCGGGGAGAAGATCTCCGCGGCCATCCTCCGGCTCGTCACGGAGCACGACTTCTCCCGGCGCCGCGCCGGGGTCTTCACGTGACTACGGCGCCTTGACCACGAGCCGCAGGCCGGTGGGCAGGCGGGTGGTGTCCTTGATGTTGTTCCAGCGCTTGATGTCCTCGACGGTGACGCCGTAGCGCTGGGCGACGCTCCAGATGGACTCACCGGCGGCCAGCTCGTGCACGGTGCCGGGGCGGCCCGCGTTGCCGGCCGGTGCGCGCTGGGCGATGACCGTGCCCGCGCGCTCCTCCACCTGCTTGGGCGCGTTGTCCGGATACACGTACAGCACCGAGCCCACCTTGAGCGCCCGCTTGCTGGTGCGCGCCGACAGGTTGTTCCACTTGCGGATGTCCTCCGCGTTTACCTGGAAGCGCTGGGCGATGGCCCACAGGCTGTCACCCGACTGCACGCCGTAGGTGACGCGCTTGCGGCCGTTGATGACCTCCGTCTTGATGGGGCCCGTCGCCACCGGACCGCGAGGCGTGCCCGCCGGCACCTCGTCCTCGGGGCGCAGCACCGTCACGCCGCTGCTGCGCGCCTGCGCCACCTTGCGCGCCAGCGCGCTGTTCTGCCCCGAGCCCTCGCCACCTCCGCGCCCGTTCGGCACCGGGATGACCAGCTCCGCGTTGAGCCGGAGCGTCTTCACGCTCTTGAGCCGGTTCATCTGCAGGATGGCCTCGGCCGCGCTGCCATACTTGAGGGCGATCTGCGACAGCGTGTCGCCCTTCTTCACCTTGTGGACGCGGAAGGTGAGCCGCTCCTTGGGGGCGATGCGGGCGAAGTTCTCCGCGAAGCGCTCCGCCGAGCCCTTGGGCAGCCGCAGGGTGTAGGGGTTCTTCGCGCTCGCCGGAGGGGTGCACCAGCGCCGCAGCTCGGGGTTGAGCTCCTGCACCTCCTTCACGTCCACGCCGGCCGCCCGGGCGATGACGTCCAGGTCGGTGGCGTCGTTGATCTTCACCTCGTCGAAGGAGAGGGGCGGCTCGTAGGCGAAGTCCTTCTCGTCGAAGCCGAAGGCGGTGGGGTGCTTGGAGATGAGCGCCGCGGCGATGAGCTTGGGCACGTAGTGCCGCGTCTCCAGCGCCAGCCCCTTCTCCTCGGGGGCGGAGATGACCCAGAAGTCCTTCGTGCCCAGGCGCTCCACCAGCCTGCGCACCCGGCCGCTGCCCGTGTTGTAGCCCGCCCACGCCAGGTACCAGTGGCCCAGCTCGTTGTGGAGATCCTTCAGGTAGCGCGCGGCGGCCTTGGTGGCCTTGATGGGATCCCTCCGCTCGTCCACCCAGAAGTCCTGGTGCAGCCCGTACTGGCGGCCGGTGCTGGCGATGAACTGCCAGGGCCCCGAGGCGTGTGCCCACGAGTAGGCGTTGGTGGAGAAGCCGCTCTCGATCATCGCCAGGTACACCGTGTCGCGAGGCAGCCCGTTGGCCTCGAGGATGGGCTGCATCACCGGCAGGTAGCGGGTGGAGCGCTCCATCCACTTGCGGAACCACTTGCGGCCCGGGCCCTGGAAGAACTGGATGTACTGGGCCACCAGCGGCTGCATCTCCACGGGGATGTCGTACTTGCCCTGGATGCGCGAGACGTCGAAGCTGGCCAGGTCGGTGATGAGGGCCAGCTCGCCCTCGGCCTCGTCCTCGCGGAAGGTGGGCTCCTCCAGCGCGTCCAGCATGCGCTGGCGCAGCGGGTTGGCCAGGCCCAGGCGGCGCAGCGACTGGAGCACCTCGGCGTTGGGACGGGCGCCCGGATCCAACGTGGCACCCTCCAGGGCCCGCATCTCCTCGAGCTCGGTGGACTCGGGCTCCACCTCCTCCGCCGAGTCCTCCTCGGGCGTGGCCTCGGGCTCCTCGGCGGAGCCCAGCAGCAGCTGCTTGTCCTCCGTGCCGAGCACCCTCATGCCGGGAGGCGCTGGGGGCATCGTCAGCGCGTCCTTGGAAGTCGGGACCGAGGTGAGGACCAGGAGGAGCAGGCTGAAGTGCGGCATGGTCACCTGGGATTCGGCTGCCGGAAGGACCGGGCGAGTGGTTTGAAGGTCAAGTATTCGACGTTTCGCGCGAACCTGGAACAAGCATCCGGACGGGCCATTCTCTCTCCGGACGGTCCAAACGGGAAGAAACGCACCCCGTGGATGTGTTCTAGGGCTTCCGCTTCACTTCCTGTGGCTGGCCATGACCGGGGCCGAGGATCCTCGGCACGTAGGTGGCGAAGTCGAAGTGGGGGGAGTTCTCCCGGTTGTGGCAGGTGACGCAGACGGCCTGGCCGGGGCGGGCGGTGATGTTGTCGGAGGAGGGGTCCTCGACGTGGAGCGAGCCCGGGCCGTGGCAGCTCTCGCAGCCCACGTTCTCGCGGCCGGCCATCTTGTCCAGGCGGCACACGCCGCCGGGCTGCTCCCAGCCGGTGACATGACAGCCGGTGCAGTTGAGGTGGTACTGCTTGCCCACCTCCACCAGCGTCTCGATGGCCCGGTGGTGCTTGGAGGCCTCCCACACCGGGAAGGTCTCCTTGTGGCAGTCGGCGCAGGCGGCGCTGCCCACGAAGGCGGCCTGGCCCTTCTCGGGGGCGGGGCAGTCCTGGCCGTGGGCCTTGGCCCACTCCAGGTTCATCTTCCCCACGTCCGCGTCATAGGCGTTCACCACCGCCACGGCCTCGGGGCTCGAGGCGAGGTTGGACTCCAGGGGGACGAAGCGGACGGAGAAGGAGTCCGTGTCGCCCGTGGCCGTCACCGGCGCGGTGAGGAGGGCCTGACGGCGCGCCACCAGCTCCTCGCGCTTCTGCTGCTTGAGGCTCTTGAGCTCGGGAGCGATGCCGGGGAGGTTGATCTCCTTGTCCAGCAGCGCCATGCGCCGGTCGATGGAGGCGGCCTCGCGCTCGGTGTCCTCGGCCGTCTTCTGCGGGGTGAAGGGGCCCGGCTTCGCGCCGTAGGCCAGGTCCACGCGCAGCAGCGAGCGGCCCTTGCTCTGCAGCCCGACGACGGGCACCGCGTCACGGGTCAGCTTGTTCTGTTCGCCGTCGAACTCGGAGGCGGTGTGGGTGGCGAGCACCAGGTCCACGCCCGGCTCCGGGGTGGCGGCGGCCCGCTGGGCCTCCTCGAGGGTGCCGTGGAAGAGGCCCACGACGAAGTCGGCGCCCTGGGCACGAGCCTTGGCGCTGGCCTGTTTCAGCCCGGCGGCGTCCGAGGCGCTCACCACGCCCACCTCGCGCTTGCCGGCGGGGAGCACCTTCACCCCGCCGGGCTCCAGCTCGGGCAGACCCAGGCCGCGGCGGAAGTCGGCGCCCCGCGTGTCGTCCAGCTCGCCCACCGCGCGCACCACCAGGCCCATGCGCTTCATGGACTCGGCGAGCGCCCGGGCCTTGCGCTCCTCCTGGGGCACCTGGTCCGGCTTGAGGGTGGGGGAGCCGAAGAGGCTGTCACCGCCGTCCACGTAGAGGACGGGCAGGGCGCCCTTGCGTGCTTCTTGAATCTGGAAGGCCGCGCGGGCGATGCCGCCGCGCATGTTCTCGCTGCACCCGCAGGGTCCCAGGTAGCCGCGGGTGTCGGCGGAGAAGAAGAGGATGGCGCCGGGGGCCTGCGCCGACGCCGGGGGGGGCGTGGGCGCCGGGGCGGACTCCTTGCGCGAGCATCCCGAGAGCGCCGCCAGCAGGAACAGTCCGGGAAGGAGCCGTCTCACCGCGTCACCAGATGATGCTCTGCACCAGCTCGTCGATCTTCTCGCCCATCTTCTCGAGCCCGTTCACCTTGGAGAGGCTGCCATCGGCACCCACCTGCTCGGCCAGCTTGCTCAGCTCGTCGTCCGGGAGGCTGGAGAAGAGGATGATGGGGATGTCCTGGGTGCCGTACTCGTTCTTCAACGTCCGGCAGATGTCGGTGCCCTTGGCCTCGGGCATGTGGATGTCGGTGAGGATGAGGTCCGGCTTCCACGTCTGTAGGGTCTTCTCGAACTCCATCAACGTGGAGGTGGCGACGACCTCATAGCCGCGCGCCTCCAGCACGGCCTTCTCCATGGCGAGAGTGATCTCGCTGTCGTCGATGAGCAGGATTTTTCGCTTCTCTTGCACGGCGCCCTCTTCCTGGGGGGCTTCTTCTAGCCTACGAATCCTTATGACACCAAGGGTTTCCCGTCCCATTGGAATCCAGGGGAGGGCCATGCCGGTAGGTACCTTGCATGACGGGCGGGCTACCGGCACATAGGTGTTGCCGGATGGGTCAGGGAGGCGCAGTAAGAGGCGCCCATGCGTCGCGCTCTGACCGGACTGTGCGTGCTGCTGTCCCTCGTGTTCCTGCCGGAGGCCCAGGCCTTCAACGCCGGGTTGGGGGCTCCCCCGTCCACGGTGGACAGGCAGACGCCCTATACCGCCGCCAATGGTTTCTTCACCGCGGCCCAGCGGGGCGACTACCCGCTGGCCGCGCACTTCCTGGACCTGGACTACCTGCCCACGTCCGAGCAGAAGAAGGAAGGGGCCCGCCTGGCCTGGCGCCTGCGGCTCATCCTGGACGACAAGCTGGAGCCGGAGCTGCTCGACCACCTGAGCAAGGAGCCGGACGGAGACCCGGAGGATGGCCGCTTCGAGAAGCTCACCGTCCTGACGGTGGGCAAGAACCGCTACCCCATCCAGCTGTCGCGCGTGACGATCGACGAAGGTGCGCGGGTGTGGGTGTTCAGCCAGTCGACGGTGAAGGCGATCGACGCCATCTACGACTCGTACGAGCCGGAGGTGCTGGGGGTGCCGGTGCCGCCGGTGCTCTTCGAGCGGGTGGTGTTGGGGCTGGAGCCGTGGCGGTGGCTGGGCCTGTTGATGACGGTGGTGCTGGCGGGGCTGCTGGGAGCGGTGTTGGAGCGGCTGACGCTGGGGCTGATGGCGAGGCTGGCGAGCTGGACACGGGTGACGTGGGATGACGCGCTGGTGCCGGCGGGCCAGGGGCCGCTGAAGCTGCTGTACTTCGCGCTGTTGGGGGCGCTGGGGACGGCGCTGTTGCAACTGCCGCCCACGGCCCAGTTCGTGGCGACCCACCTGGTCACCTCGTTCATCATCGTGGCGGTGGCGTGGTTCGTGCTGCGCTTCCTGCGGGTGATGTCGCAGTTCGTGCAGCAGACGGTGACGAAGGATCCGAAGGACGCCGCGAGGGCCCGAGGGCTGCACACGCAGCTGGTGGTGCTGCGGAGCGTGTTCGAGGCGGCGACCTACATCATCTCGGCGGCGCTGCTGCTCATGCAGTTCGAGACGGTGCGCAACGTAGGAGTGTCGCTGCTGGCCTCGGCGGGTATCGCGGGCCTGGTCATCGGTCTGGCGGCGCAGAAGTCCATCTCGTCGCTGCTGGCGGGCATCCAGCTGTCGATCACCCAGCCGATCCGGATCGGGGATCAGGTGGTGGTGGAGAACGAGTTCGGCACGGTGGAGGAGATCACCCTGACGTACGTGGTGGTGAAGGTGTGGGACGAGCGGAGGCTGGTGGTGCCCATCGCGCAGTTCCTGGACAAGACGTTCCAGAACTGGAGCAAGGGAGGGCCGAGCATGCTGGGCCCGGTGCAACTGCTGGTGGACTTCACGGCGGACATGGAGGCGTTGAGGGCGGAGCTGAGGCGCATCCTGGAGAACGAGGGCAAGGCGTTGTGGGATGGGCGGGTGGGCAACGTGGTGGTGGAGGATGTGCTGGACCGGACGTTGAAGGTGCGGGTGCTGGTCAGCGGACCGCCAGGGGTCCTGTTCGATCTGAGGGCGCTGGTGAGGGAGAAGATGATGGTGTACCTGCGAGCGAAGCCCGAGTGGCTGCCCACCACCCGGACCGAGCCCCGGCAGACGGTGGCGCCGACACCCGTAGGGGAGCAGGCACAGGCCGCGCCGCCCGCCACTCCGAGGGCCTGATCTCCCTCTCCCTCCGGGAGAGGGCCGGGGTGAGGGTATCTCGTTGCCCGGGTTGAACCCGGAGTATGCCCCCTCTCCCTCTGGGAGAGGGCTGGGGTGAGGGTCTTCGCGGTCCGAGAAGACCCGGTCCCCTACACCCGAAGAGATTCTGTGCTAGGTGTCGGGCCCCCCATGCCTTTCGCGGTAGCCCTCTCCTCCTATTCACTGGTCATCCTGCTGGGCGCGGTCGTGGGAGCGCTGGTGGTGGTGCTCACGCGGGCGCCGACGAAGCTGGTGACGTTCCTGGCGTTCGCGGCGGGGGTGATGTTCGGGGCGGCGTTCTTCCACATGCTGCCGGAGGCGTACCACGGGGGAGGCTTCTGGGCGTTCGCGCTGGTGCCGGCGGGGTTCGTCTTCCTGCTGGTGCTGGAGCGGTACGTGTTGACGCACGCGTGCGAGGAGCCGCCGGGGTGCGCGGAGCACTTGCACGGGAGGACGCTGGGGCTGACGGCGTTCCTGGGGCTGTCGGCGCACACGCTGTTCGACGGAATCGCGCTGGGCTCGGCGGTGAAGGAGGGGGTGGGGCTGATGGCGTTGCTGGCCATCACGTCGCACAAGGTGCCCTCGTCGCTGTCGCTGGCGTCCATCCTCAAGGCGGAGGGGAAGAGCACGCGGAGCATCCTGGGCCTGTCGGTGGTGTACGGGCTGATGGTGCCGGTGGGGGCGGTGCTGTACATCGCCTTCGACGCGGTGCTGCGCTTCGAGGCGTTGGCGCCGAGGGCGCTGGCGTTCTCGGCGGGCAGCTTCCTGTACGTGTCGGTGTCGGACCTGCTGCCGTACGTGAACCGGCACGGGAAGGACAACCGGGGGCGCAACCTGGTGGCGCTGGCGGCGGGCCTGCTGCTGATGTTGGCGTTGGCACAGGTGACGGAATTACCCGGACACTGAGCGCACGCCGGAGGTCCTGCCGGGCGGACGGCCATGGTATGAGCGGCCGGAACGAGCAGCGCTGGCCGGCTCGGATGCCCCGCGGGTGCATGGGGCGCCGCGAAGGTCCACCCTGTTCGAGGGCGCCACTGGGAGGACACCATGCTGACCGTCGAGGAACTGATGACGCGGGATCTGGTCACCCTGAAGGAGGACGACGACGTCGTCCGGGGGGATGACCTGCTGGCCGAGTACGACATCCGTCACCTTCCGGTGGTGAAGGACGGGAGGCTCGTGGGGCTGGTGAGCCACCGGGATTTGATTCGCGCGCTGGCCCGGCATGAGCGGGCACCGGGAACGCCGCCCCAGCAGGTGCGGGACATCATGACGCGCTCGGTGGAGACGCTGAAGCCGCGGAGCTCGGTGCGCGAGGCCATCCACAAGATGCTGGACCACAAGTTCGGGTGCGTGCCGGTGGTGGAGGATGGAGACCGGCTGGTGGGCATCCTCACGGAGACGGACCTCATCCGGCTCGCCGGGAAGCTGTTGGATCGGGAAGAGCGGTAGCGTCCCCGGCTTGATTTTCGGCGGGCAGGGCCGAGGATGCGCGCCGCCGCGAGAGCGCGGCACCCCGGCCCCATGGAACGACGCTCCGACTGGTACGACCACCCCGAGTATTACGAGGCCATCTTCGGTACGGACACCGAGCGGGAGCTGGACTTCCTGCTGGAGGTGAACCGGCGCTACGGGACGGGAGGCAAGAGGCTGCTCGAGCCGGCGTGCGGAGCGGGCCGGCTGGTGGCGGAGGCGGCGCGCCGGGGCCTTCAGGTGGTGGGCTACGACATCTCCGAGAAGATGCTGGAGCACGCGCGCCAGCGGCTGACGCCGGCCGAGCGCCGGAGGGTGCGGCTCTACCCGTCACGCATGGAGAGCTTCTTCCGGCCGGAGCTGGAGGGGAGGGTGGACCTGGCGTTCAACCTGGTGTCCACGTTCCGTTACCTCGACAGCGAGAAGGCGGCGCTGGAGCACCTGGAGGGGACGCGGCGGCTGTTGCATCCCGAGGGCCTGTACGTGCTCGGCTTCCACCTCACGGACTACGGACGGAGGAAGGCGGAGCACGAGCGCTGGGTGGAGAAGCTGGGGAAGGACACGGTGGTGTGCAACACGCACGAGGGCCTGCCGGACCGGCGCCTGAGACGCTCGGCCATGCGCAACCGGCTGCGGATCACCGGGCCGGGGAAGGACCTGCTCATCGAGACGCACTGGTACTTCCGCACGTATGACCTGGCGCAGGCGCGGCGCCTCTTCCGGCGGGCGGGGCTCCAGGTGCTGGAGGTCTTCGACTTCGACTACCAGGTGGAGGCACCGCGGAAGCGAGGGGAGATCCGTCTCGACAGCATTTTCGTCCTCCGGCCCGCGTGACGGACATGTCCCTGGAAACCCTCCTCGACGAGCTGGCGCGGGCGGCAGATCCGGAGAAGGCGGCCTTCCTTCCGAGGTTCTTCAAGACGGGCCCTGGGGAGTACGGGGAAGGGGACGTGTTCCTCGGAGTGACGGTGCCGGAGCAGCGGCGCATCGCTCGCCGCCACAAGGACCTGTCCCTGGAGCAGGTGGGTCAACTGTTGAGGAGCGAGGTGCACGAGCACCGGTTCACCGGCTTCATCATCCTCGTGGCGCGGTTCGGGAGGGCGGACGAGGCCGGACGCGGGCGCCTCTTCGAATTCTGCCGGGAGCACCTGTCCAGGCTGAACAACTGGGACCTGGTGGACACGGTGGCGCCCCCGCTCATCGGCGCGTACCTGCTCGAGCATCCCGAGCTGAAACCGCTGCTCTACGACTGGGCGCGCTCACGGGTGTTGTGGGAGCGGCGAATCGCCATCATGTCGACGCTGGCGTTCATCCGCGCGGGGGACTTCACGGACACGCTGAAGCTGGCCGGCATGCTGCTGCACGACCCGCACGACCTGATGCACAAGGCGGTGGGCTGGATGCTGCGCGAGGTAGGCAACAGGGACCGGACAGTGGAGGAAACCTTCCTCGACCGACATGCGTGGGAGATGCCGAGGACGATGCTGCGCTATGCCATTGAAAAATTCAGTCCAGCGCGGCGTGAACACTACCTGAAAATCCGATCCTCGCGGCCGGTTGCATGAGAGCCATTTCCAGCGGTTGAATGTCTGTGTTCACACTTGGTGAACATGGAGGTTCTCATGAGCAAGAGACGTCCGTCGTTGGTGCTCTTCCTTCCCGCTGTCGGTGGTGACTCGACGTTCTGGGAGCCGCAGGTGGAAGCGCTCCGGGGAACCTGCTCACCACTGCCGATCGATCTGGTGCGGAGCGCCTCGCGAGTCTCGATGGCGGGTTTCGCCGAGGACGCGATGCGCGCCATTGTCGCGACGGGCCACGAGGACGCGCACCTGGTGGGCCACTCCATGGGGGGAGTGGTGGCGCTCGAGCTGTACCGACGCTACCCGGAGCGGGTGCGCTCGTTGACGCTGGCCAACACGTGGACCTTCCAGCCCGAGGGAGCGGCGCGCAGCCAATGGGTCGAGGAGATGCTCGGGAAGATGACGCTGGCCGAGTTCTCGCGGATGAACATGCCGGGTCTGTTCGCGCCGGAGACGCGGCAGGACATCATCGAGCGGGCGGTGTCGGTGGAGAGCCGGAAGGAGCGGGAGGCGTACCTGGCCTGCTGGCGCGAGATGATGAAGGTGGATCTGCGCCCGGTTGTCCCGAGCATTCGGGTCCCCGTGCTGCTGGTAGGGGGAGAGAAGGACCGGCTGACGCCGACGCGCCCGCTGCTCACGGGCATCCAGAAGGCGCTGCCCTCGGCGAGACTGGTGGACCTGCCGGGAGCCTCACACTTCTCGAACCTGGACCGTCCGGAGGCCTTCACGAAGGCGTTGCGAGAGCACCTGGACGTAGCCGACACCCAGGGCCCGTAGATCCGCGCACCCACTTCCCCTCTCCCTCTGGGAGAGGGACGGGGTGAGGGTATCCAACCCCGTCCTCCCACCCGTCTATCTCAGAACCGGGAGCGACGGACCTCGAGCAACCACGCTTCCAGGTCCGCGGTACCCTCGGGCTCCTCCGGGAGCACGGAGCTCGCACACGCGGCATCGAGGCGTTCGAAGGCGCGGCCCACCTGACCGCGCCAGTGCTCGGAGAGCGCGTCGGGCAACTCACTGCGTTCGCCACGCCGCTTCCACGCGACGAGTTCGCCCGCTTGACCAAAGCCATACCGGTCCATCAACGCAGTGAGGTCCGTCTCCACCTCACGAGTCAGCAGCGCATGAGTACCCGTGAGCGTGGTGCGCAGCACATAGAGGAGCTTCTTGGTGGAGAGGAAGCCCGTCTTCTCCCACTCGCGCAGCTGGCTGGTGGCGAAGCCGCGGTAGTGGCGGTGGAGGCGGCGCGACAGTACCTGCCGCACGAGGGGACGCAGGGCCTCCAGCTCGGGCGAGCCGCGCAGGACATGAGCCCCGAGCAGCCGCTCGATGTAATTCCCATTGCCCTGAAGCACGCCTTGCAGCACGGGGCCGAGCTCGTTGGACGAGTAGTCCACCTCGACGCCGTCCAGCACCTCCAGACGCTCGGCGGGTGTGGGGCCACGCGGGTCCAACCGGAGCAGCTCCGAGGTGGAGGCGACATGGACGCACTTGAGGTCCAGATCGCTATCGGGAGAGGGAAAGCCATACGCGTGCGCGCCCGAGAGGGACACGACGAGGTGCCATCGGCGGGTGGCCTCTTCGTCGAGCACGCGGTTGGCCACGCGCAGTTGGTGCTCCGTCATCAGGTGGTCCGTCATGACTGCTCCTCCGTCCATTCGACGGCCGGCGGCGCGGGAGCGTCGCGGCCGAGAGGCCCGGGCTCGCGCATGACCCACCGGCGCGCGAGCTCCTCGCCCACGCGCCTCAGCAGCCTGTCCGCGCGTCCGTAATCAGGGAACTGCGGCAGCCGGCTGGTGCGGTGGGCCTCTTCCAGCTCGGGTGCGAGGGCCTCGGCGTCGCGCAGCACCTCCTCCAGCGGGACGTGCCCGGCCTTGATGTCGAGCATGCGAGCCTTGTGGTGTCCGGAGACCTCGAAGGTGGGGACACCGTCGCGCAACCACCCGGTGGCGAGCACCACCAGGCGCAGCAGGTTGTAGGCGTTCTTCGGGCGCAGCTCGCGAGCGCTCGGGGGACGGCCGCCACCACTGCGCGCGTAGCGGGTGAGGGCGGCGAAGTCGTTGGCCTCGATGAGGCCCTGGTCCGAGAGCGAGCGGTAGAGCTGCTTGAGGTACGTCTTGGCCGCGAGCAGCCCGTCCTCGGGAGTGGGGGCGGAGCGCGGGGAGATGGCGGCGAGCCTTCGGGCCACCTCGTCGAGACCTGGCGCGGGCTCCTCGCACAACCATTCGAGGACCAGGTCGCGGTGCTCGGCGAGGCGCTGGCTGCGCGTGAGCTTGTCGAGCTGGCTCATGGCGTACCGGCCGAAGCTGCCGAAGATGGCCTTGGAGACGAAGGCATCGCGCTCGGCGAGGAGCCACTCGCCGAGCGGGTCCGAGGCGCGGGCGCTGGGGACGAAGAGCATCTCGAGGGTGTTGGGGTCGGCGCGCAGGGCCTGCTCCACGGCCTTGGAGAGCTCCCAGTAGGTGTGACTGCCGTCGGCGCTGACGAGATCCCGCGGCTTGTCGGCGAGGCCGAAGTGCCAGGGGAGGGGGAGGCCGAAGACGCCGCGCAGGTCGACGTCGGAGGACTCGTTGGCGAGGCCCCAGGCCTGAGAGCCGACCACGGTCTCCACGACGACGCACGGACGGAGGGCATCCCAGGTGGCGGCGCGCCGGAGGGCGAACTGGAGCTGACCCGGCTTGCGAGGCACCAGCTCATCGCGGGCGTACCAGAGCTCGCCGACGCCGACGACCTGGACGTCGAAGCCGCCGCCACGGGCGCGCACCACGCGGCCCACGACGCCCTGGGGGATGTGCCGGTCACCGGCCACACGCTCCACGCGGGTCGTGACTTCGGTGCCGTGGGGGAGGGGGACGGAGAGCTTGTCCACCTGCTCATAACCCCGGGGGCGGGTGGTTCCCTCGGAACGGTCCTGCTCGGGTGTCTTGGGTCCGCGGGTCATGAGTGCCTCCGGGTGAAGGGGACAAGGTTCTCATGGACGTTACAGGCGCGGGCTCCTGACTGACACCCTCTCAAACCCACATCAGAATGTCGCGAGCGACAGCACCGGGCTGCGACGCGCCACCGCCTGCCGGGCGAACTTCACCATCTCCGAGAGGAATTCGCGCAGTTCCTCCGGCGCGTGGTTCTCCTGGTCGATCCGTTCCGCCCAGGCCTGGGTGAGGCCGGGCACGTCCGCGTCCTTCACACGCGCCAGCATCTGGATGAAGGGCTCCACCACGCGCGCGATGATCAACCCGTCTTCCTCCCGGAAGATGAGCGGATCCTCCAGGGTGCGCTCGCCGGTGATGTCTTCCGTTCCCCGGAGCGCGGCGGACAGGGCCATCAGCTCCATCTCGATGAGCGGGATCTCGAGGTGCGTCCAGTCCTCCGGGGAGTGCTCCTCGGTCGTGACGATCGACTCGAGCGCCTCCACCTCTTCTTTTTTCGCGATGAACCAGGTCGTGATCTGCATGAAGGGGCTCCATGTTTTGTCCGGCACGACCCTATCACCGCATGACCTCTTGAGTAGAACTCTTTATGCTGTCCTCCCAGGACAGTTGCCCTCATGTCCTGGGGTGTGGAGAGGGTGTCTGTCACCCGCTAGCGGAACGAGTCGACGACGTAGACCCCCGCGACCGAGAACTCGACGATGGCCATGCCCGGCACGGACCCGGGCAGCTTTTTGAGCTGGCCTTTCGCGAGCCGGGCCACCGCGCAGATGGGGATCTTGTCACCATTCGGAGGGTGGGCCTCGTAATAGCGGATGACGACCTGCGGCCCCCCCGTCCAGACCTGCCCGTAAAGCCGGGTGGGCGATTCGAGCGGCCCGAGGTCATCGTTCAGCATGCTCTCAAGGGGTCCGTCGTACAGCCTGATGGGGCTGACGTCGGCCTGGTTCACGTCGAGATCCACCATGGCTCCATCGCCCACGTGCAAGCGCAGAATGCGCATTGCCTCCAGCGCCTTCGCTGGGCATTCCTGTGGTCCTGGGGTCCCGTCCGGTCGCAAGGCCACGCCGCCGGAAGTCGCGCAGCCCCAGCAGGTGCCGAGCAGGATGGCGGAGCAGAGGACGAACGCTCGATTCATGATCATGGCGACTGGATCTACTAACGCCCGATCGGCCGTTCCAGGACCACGTAAGCCTGCTGCAGCCCGTCAGACTGGAAGAGTTGGAGGACGAGTTGGTCGGTCACTTCCTCCGAGGTGAATGCACTCTTGTCGGCGACGACCGCGATACCACCCGAAGCTCCTGGGGATATCGAGTCCCGCTCCAGGCGGAGCGCGAACGGCCGCGACTGTCCCGTGTGCGGATTCACGAGGCGGGCCTCCCGAAACTTCCAGGATTCGTCTGGATTCTTGTTCGTGATGCGGAACACGACCGCGGCCTTGTGCTTGCTTCGAAAGGTTTGGAGTTCCATGTCCACCCCATCACCTTTGAGCACCCAGGAGCGCCTGGGAAGGAAAGGTGTCATCCCTACAGCGCCCTTCAATAAAAGCGCGGCGAGCGCGTGGTCTACGGAGTCCTCTTTCCGGTAGCGTTCGACTTCTTCCCTGAGTTCCCGTTCCCTTCCGAGGGAGTCATAGAGGGACGCGAGCACCGCATCCGGTGCCTTGCGGTCGCGGAACACGTTGATCTGTTGATCTCCGTCCCGGTCGGTGACGAGCTGCTTCCGTGAGGTCACGGTGAAGGGTAGCTCCGTTCCGTCCGAGAGCGTTACCAGCAGCAGCAGGCGGTCTTCAGGCTGAAGATCCAGGAGTGGCACCAGGACCACGGATTTCCCTCCAACCAGCAAGGGCTCGAAGCGACCTTCCCAGCCCAGCATCTTCGTCCGCTCCGGGTCACAGGGCTGCTCGAAGCGGAGGATGGTCGCGATGCGACCAGCGACGTACACGTTGGGCGCTTCGCTCCTTGGGTGGTCAGAGAGGTAGATGCTCCGCTCAACAGGTTCGTGTTCCTTGGCCATGGCCTCAGTGGCCACGAGGACAAGAAGCAAGGCAGACCGGAAAAGTAGGAGGTTCCGCATGGCGCGAGGTAACCTAACAAGACAGATTGCCGCGGCCAAGCTAAGATGTCGGCCTCAGTATGGAGCTCCAAACATGAGCACGGAGACGCGGTCGCGCGTTGAGGTTCGACCCGGCAGCGGCCAGTGGCCTGCCTCGATGAAGTGCGCCTGGCCTTGTGACTTCTTCTCTACGCGGCCATGTCCACCTTGAACGCGTCGAGCATCTCGCCAAGCCGGTTGGGCTCCTTGCAGACCATGAACGCCCAGGTGCCAAAACCGCCGTGGTGGTTCACGGCGCGAACCCACTTCTCGGCGGGTGAGGGACAGACCTCGAGCCCAGGGCCCGACAGCTTCACCCACCCGACAAGTCCCCTTCCCGCTCCGCTCTGGGCCGGGCACGCTCAAGGTATGTCCTGCGCCCAGGCCCTGTCGGCCCCGGAGCCGACAGGGCCTCACCGGAGGCAGCACATGCAGTCGACCCTCACGGCATGGAGTCCGACTCGTGCTCCGCGGGCCATGGCTGCTGCCCGCCCCCTGGCTGGCGGGAGCCGCTGACGGCACCGGCCGGGACCCTCGGCCTCAACGGCACGTCGACGCCGTCAGTCCCAATCTGATGCGAGTCCAACGCCAGCAGCAGCGCACCAGTTGGACCCCCAGCCATGGACCCTCATCGGCCGTGCCCTCCCCGCTCGCATGGATGATGAGGGCTCCATCACCGGGCCTGCTCCAGGCCCGCTCATCTTCATCGATGCCCATCAACCAGCCGGGCTAAATCTCCATCAACAAGCGTGTGCGGTAACAGTGCTCCGTTTGCAGGTTGCTGGGAGTGATTTGAGGTCGATGTCCTCCACGCACGCCGGCTACCGCAGCTTCGCGTTCTTCAACCGCAGGGACAGCTCGCGGTTCTCCCGCTGCATCCACTCGGCGTCCACCAGCAGCCCGACCAGCTCGGACGCACTGACGTCCTGAGTGGGAGGTACGTCCAGCCACCCTCTACGTGAACCAGCTCAAGCCCATCCCCGCTGAAGTCCACCTTTATGTCCTCCACTCCTCTCCCTACCCATTGGCTTGACGACCGCATCCGGGCTTCCGTGTACTCCGGGAAACAACCCGCGCCAGCCCCCAGCGGTTGGCGGAAGAGGTGCGGCATGTTTGCCCGTCGGAAGAGTCCCCACCAGGTGGGCCTGCTGCCGCATCGTTGCTGGATGCTGCCCGTCCTTTTGCTCCTCGCGGCATGTGCCACGGGACACCCGCCGGGCGGCATGCTGATGGGGAGCAGGCGCCCCTTGTCGCTCTCGCCCCCAGCGGCACCCAAGCAGGAGTCCTTCGCGCAGGCGGGTGTGGGCCAGGAGGGAGGGGTGCAGTACGAGGTGGTGGTGCTGGAGCCGGGCTCGGGCGCCAGCCGAGCCGTGCTGGTGAGCCGGGAAGACTTCCTGCGCGCGGTGCGGGACAACGCCCGGAGGACACAGCTTGACGGCAAGAGCCCCCGGGAGGCCGCGCGCGAGTGGCTGAAGGGACAGGTGGAGCAGCACCCGGAATGGGAGCAGAGGAGTGGGACGTGGGTGGCCGAGGTGTACAAGGGCAGCGTGCTGTCGCTGGTGCCCATGGACGAGGAGGGCGGCCTGACGACCGAGGCGAACGAGGCCGTGCGCCGCCACTACCTGGCGTGGTGCGCCCGTGGCCAGGGAGGCGGCGACTGCCTGCGCCTGCTGGACGACGCGCCCTACCTCAAGGCGGACGACCGGCGGACGCTGGCGCTCGCCCTGTCCTTTGGCTCGGTGCTGGAGGAGACGAAGCAGGCGCTGGGACGGGAGTTGGACCCGCAGGTGCTGGTGGCCTCGTGCATGTGGACGCTCGGGGCGTACCTGGCGCTCTGGCTGGTGCCCGAGCCGACGACCAAGCTGGTGGCCGCCGGGCTGTCGGTCGCGCTGGTGGCTTGGCTGGGGGTGGACACCCTGTGGGGGCTGATGGACGGCTGGGCGGCCATGGCGACCCGGGCGCACGAGGCCACCACCTTCGGCGAGCTGCGCGAGGCGGGCGAGGGCTTCGCCCGGGTGCTGGGCACGGACGCGGCGCGGGCGATGATTCTGGCGGTGGGGGCGTTGACGGGGCGCACGCTGGGGGACGTGGCGGTGCGGGTGCGCGCGCTGCCGGGCTATGGCGTGGCCAATGCGCGATGGCAGGCGCAGGGGGGGGCGGCGGTGCTGGAGCGGGTGGAAACCCTGGCGGCCCAGGAGGGCGCGCTGGCGCGGGCGGTGGCGGCGGTGGAGACGGTGGCGGCCACCTCGCACGGCCCTCTGGCGGTGGTGATGCTCAAGAAGGGGCGGGGCGGCGGGGCGTCCTCTGGAGGTGGCGCCTCGGGCACCGTCGCCATCCGTCACCGGGGAGGCAACCAGCAGGTGATTCTGCCCGATGGGCAGAGGTGGCACCTGCCTCCGGGCAAGTCCATCCACGACATCCCGGCCGAGGACGAGGTGGGTGACATGCTCCAGATGGCGGTGACCGAGGCGGCCCAACTCTGGGGGCGACACAGGCTCTCGGATAAGGAAGCCAAGGCCATCGACGACGCCCTCGAGAAGGGCGAGTATTGGCTGGCGCACCTGCTGGAGCGCGAGGCCCGGGGCCGCTTCGTGCATGCTCAGGTGAAAAAGCAGTTCGAGGGGATCCTTCGATTCCGCCACGAGGGTGTCGACGTGATTGACCCGAAAAACAATCGCCAGTACGAGATTCTCTCCGGGACGGCGTCGAATCTGGCGCGGCATGGCCGGCGTATGGCGGGCGAGTTCTTCCGGATGCTCACTTTCTGAAGGGGACTGACATGGCGTGGCTTGAGAACGTCATCTACAAGAATCAGGAGATCGAAAACGAGCGGTTGGAGCTGACTGACAAGAACTCGCTCTACTATCTCAGCACCAACCTGACGCTGCGCCACTGCACCGTCGTCCTGAAAGTTCCCGCCAGTCGCCTGATCATCAATCAAGCCCGGTTCATCGACTGCACCTTCGAAGTGAAGCAGGAGTTGAAGAACCATCAACAGTGGATAGGTGCGTCCCTGAAGGGCTGCCGGTTCAAGGGGCGGCTGTCAGGGTGTGACTTCGGGCACTGGCCAGAGTATGGGGATGGACCGGAGTACCAGATGGGAGCCATCGAGGACTGCGACTTCTCAGAAGCCCGCCTGGACGGCTGCCGCATCATGGGCTCCGACCCTGCCACGATGCGCTTTCCCAAGTGGCCCTGCTTCACCATTCTGGAGCCTGTTGGACGAGCCTCTGAGCTGAGCAGGGTCAAGTGGCCGGGCCGGTTCGGCCGTGTGGTCGTGGAGAACCTCCACAAGCGTCCATTCGCCACCAGATCCTTGACTGAATATGCTCCTACTATTGCCAGGCAGTTTGAGACCACCCCGGAAGAGATAAGAGCCGTCATCGAGCAATTCGATTTCATCGTCTATTGATGCAGCCGCGATACTTTCGGGAACGGCATTGAGATTGGCGCGGCATGGCTGGCGTATGGCGGGCGAGTTCTTCCGGATGCTCACCTTCTAGAGAAACTGCGGATGATTGCCAGAAAAGTCTTCTACGAGAACAAGCAGCTCAAGGACGAGCGGCTGGAATTGACGTACAAGGGCGCCATCTACTTCCTGGGCCGCGAGCTGACGCTGAAGAACTGCACCCTTGTGCTGAAGGTGGCCGCCAGCAACCTGTTCATCCGTGACGTCCGGTTCATCGACTGCACCTTCGAGGTGAAGCAGGAATTGAAGAACCATCAACAGTGGATAAGAGCCTCGCTGAAGGGCTGTCGGTTCAAGGGGCGCCTGTCGGGGTGCGACTTCGGGCACTGGCCAGAGTACGGGAAGGAACCGGAGTACCAGATGGGCGCCATCGAGGACTGCGACTTCACCGAGGCCCGCCTGGACGAGTGCCGCTTTCACGGGGATGACCCCCGCACCCTCCGGTTTCCCAAGTGGCCCTGCTTCACCCTCCTGGACCCTGTCCGTCGAGCCGACGAGCTCCGCAACCTCAAGTGGCCGGACCGGTTTGGCAGGTCGCTGGCATCCCTGTTGGATCAGAGTCCGGAGAAACGTATCAAGCACCCGCGCTCCACGATGGCCTTGAGCTACTACGCGCCCGCAGAGGCCAGGCGGTTGGGCATCTCGGAAGAGGCGTTCAAAGCCGCCATCGAGAAATGCGATTTCATCGTCTACTGATTCAGACGAGAGCCTCTCCGGAACGGCGTCGAACCTGGTGAGCCTTTGACCCACTCAGCGGAACCAGTCCGCAGAGAAAGAACCGTCCGTTTGCTCCAGGTGCGGACTGTGCCCGGCCGGCACCCGCACGAGCCTCGCACCCGGCATGAGCTTCAGCGCGGCCTCGGCGAGTGACACGGGCAGCACCGTGTCGTGCTCGCCCCAGAAGAGCAGCGTGGGCTGCTTCACCTCGCCCAACCGCGCGAAGCGGTGGAACACGTCTCCCGTGAGTGGCACCAGTGAGTTGAAGGCGCGCGTGGCCTCGGGTCTGCCTCCAGGCACCGTCAGCAGCTCATGGGCCAGCGCCATCAGTCGCCGGTTCACCGGACT
This sequence comes from Archangium lipolyticum, assembly GCF_024623785.1. Lineage (NCBI taxonomy): Bacteria > Pseudomonadati > Myxococcota > Myxococcia > Myxococcales > Archangiaceae > Archangium > Archangium lipolyticum. The sequence goes on along the minus strand of NZ_JANKBZ010000031.1, from coordinate 106,231 downwards.
GTCCGGCAGCGGCGCGATGCGCCCGAAGAGCTTCGGTCCCAGCACTCGCGCCACCCGCTCCGGGCCCACGCGGAAGAAGAGGCGCGCGTCCAGCCCCATCTCCGGGCCCAGCCCCATCGCGTCCACCAGGACCAGCCGCTCCACCGGCACGCGGCCCCTCAGCGCCAGTTCCAGCGACACCAACCCGCCCAGCGAGTGCCCCACCAGCGTCATCGGCCCTGGAGCCAGCGTGGACAGCACCTCCTCCACCGGCTCGACGAAGTAGCGCAGCCCGTCCTCGTCCGTCCGCAGCGGCCCCTGGGGCACCGAGGAGCTCCCAAATCCCGGCAGGTCCACCGCCAGCACCCGGTGCTTCCGGGCCAGTTCCGGGAGCAGGGGGAACCACATGCTCGCCGCGTTCCCCCGGCCGTGGAGCAGCACCACCGGAGGGCCCTCACCCCCCTCGAGGACCCGCAGGGTCCCGCCCCCCTGGAGCGGGTACATCCGGGACTCCCACCTCGGGCCCAGCTCCCCCAGCAGTTCCGCCTCCACTGGACCCGGCCCACGGGGGGCGACCAGGCCACCGTCTGCCCGGAGGCGGGGCTCCTCCACGGCAGAAGGTTGGCGTCCGGCGCCGCGATGTGGTTTGGGGTGTTCCCGCCGGTCCTTCCCGAGGCTTTCCGGGGCCATGGAGCCCCGAAATTACTGGAATGTCCGGCGAGATGCGCTGTTGAGCGGCGTACCCCATCCCCCCTAGGCTGCCCGCCTCCTCAGGGACGGTAGAGACGGCACATATGAACACGGACATCCGAGCACTTACCGAGCGCGTCCAACAGGAGAGCAGCTTCGTCGAGCTCCTCAACCAGGAGGCCGGCAAGGTCATCGTCGGCCAGCGCTACATGCTGGAGCGCATCCTCATCGGGCTCCTGTGCAACGGCCACGTCCTCCTCGAGGGCGTCCCCGGCCTCGCCAAGACGCTCACCGTGCGGACCATCGCCGACACGCTCAGCGCGTCTTTCATGCGCATCCAGTTCACCCCGGACCTGCTGCCGGCCGACGTGGTGGGCACCACCATCTACAACCAGCAGGCGGGCAACTTCTCCGTCCGCAAGGGCCCCATCTTCGCCAACATCGTGCTCGCGGACGAAATCAACCGCGCCCCGGCCAAGGTGCAGTCCGCCCTCCTGGAGGCCATGGCCGAGCGCCAGGTCACCATCGGCGACCAGTCCTTCCCGCTGCCCTCGCCCTTCCTCGTGCTGGCCACCCAGAACCCCATCGAGCAGGAGGGCACCTACCCCCTGCCCGAGGCCCAGGTGGACCGCTTCATGCTCAAGGTGCGGGTCGGCTACCCCACGCGCGAGGAGGAGAAGGTCATCATGGACCGCATGGGCGGCGGCAAGGCCCCGCAGGCCCAGAAGGTCATCGGGCTGGAGCAGCTCGTGCGCGCCCGCGAGCTCGTCCATCAGATCTACATGGACGAGAAGGTGAAGGACTACATCCTCAACGTGGTCTTCGCCACGCGCGAGCCGGGGCGCTACGGCCTCAAGGACCAGGCGGACTACATCCAGTTCGGCGCGAGCCCTCGCGCCACCATCGCGCTGAGCCAGGCGGCCCGGGCCCACGCCTTCCTGCGCCACCGGGGCTTCGTCACCCCCGAGGACGTCAAGGCCGTGGCCTTCGATGTGCTCCGCCACCGCATCGCCCTCACCTACGAGGCCGAGGCCGAGGAGCTCACCACCGAGAAGCTCATCCAGCGCGTCTTCGACCGCGTCGAAGTCCCTTAACCCGTCGCAGGAGAGAGGCCGAGGGAGCGCGCCGTGCTCGCCAAGGACATCATCCGCCGCATCCGCAAGCTGGAGATCCGCACCCGCAAGGTGGTGTCGGACATGCTCGCGGGCCAGTACCACTCGGTCTTCAAGGGCCGGGGCATGGCCTTCTCCGAGGTGCGGCAGTACCAGCCCGGTGATGAAATCCGCATCATCGACTGGAACGTCACCGCCCGTATGAACGAGGCCTACGTCAAGGTCTTCACCGAGGAGCGCGAGCTCACGGTGATGCTCCTGGTGGACGTGTCCGCCTCCAAGGAGTTCGGCTCTCGCGAGCGCTCCAAGTCCGAGGTCGCCGCCGAGGTGGCCGCGCAGATCGCCTTCAGCGCCATCGCCAACAACGATCGGGTGGGGCTCATCCTCTTCTCGGACCGGGTGGAGAAGGTGGTGCCGCCGCGCAAGGGCCGCACGCACGTGATGCGGCTGGTGAGCGACATCCTCACCTTCCAGCCCAAGGGCAAGGGGACGGACCTCGCCGCCGGGCTCACCTACCTGAACCGCGTGGCGCGCCGGAAGACGGTGACGTTCCTCATCTCGGACTTCCTCACCCAGGGCTACGAGCAGCCGCTGCGCCTGGTGGGCCGCAAGCACGACCTGGTGCCCGTGGTCATCGCGGATCCGCTGGAGCAGGAGTTCCCCCGGCTGGGCCTGGTGGAGATGGAGGACCCCGAGACGGGCGAGCGCTTCGTGGTGGACACGAGCGACCCGCTCGTCCGGGGCCGCTTCGCCCGCGCCATGCAGGCGCAGCGCGAGGAGCGGCGCAAGCTGTTCAAGAAGTTCGAGCTGGACCACGTGGAGCTCAGCACGGGCGATGACCATGGCATGGCCCTGGTGCGCTTCTTCCGCGCCCGGTCCCGGAGGATGGCGGCATGAGGTGGCTGGCGCTCTCCGCGGTTCTCTTCGTCTCGCCGGCCCAGGCCCAGGCCCCGGCCGCTCCCGCTCCGGCCCAGGCCGCCGCGAAGCTGCCGGAGGTGGAGCCCTCGGGCTTCCAGGCCAGCGTGCAGCCCGAGCGGGTGCTGCTCGGCGAGCCCTTCACCTACGAGCTCGTCATCACCCACCCGGCCAACCAGCGCTACGAGCTGGAGCTGCCGCCGGACCTGGGGGACTTCGAGCTGCTGTCCCAGGCGCGCACGCCTCCGCAGCCCGGCAAGGAGCCCGCCGTCACCCTGTTCCGGTTGAAGCTGTCCGCCTTCAACCTGGGCATGGTGACGCTGCCGGACGTGCCCTTCCTCGTGTCCACGCCGGACGGCCCCAAGCGCTTCGTGGCCCCGGGCCGCACCCTCGAGGTGGGCTCCACCCTGCCCGAGGACGCCGAGTCCAAGGGCGCCGACCTCAAGGACATCCAGCCGCCCACCGAGGTGGCCATCCGCTCCTGGATGCTCCTCTGGGCGCTGCTGGGGGTGCTGGCCGCCGCCGTGCTCGGATGGGTGGCGTACCGGCTCTTCCAGAAGTACCGCAACCGTCCCCAGGTGGCCGTGGAGCCGCCCGCGCCCCTGGACGTACGCACCCGCCGGGCGCTCGAGGCACTCAAGGCCGAGAACCTGCACGCCCAGGGCCGGGTGAAGGACTTCTACTTCCGGCTGTCGGAGATCGTCCGTGGCTATCTCGGCGAGCGCTACGGCTTCGACGCCCTCGAGTGCACCAGCTCGGAGCTGATGGCGAAGCTGCGGCGCATGCACACCCCCGGCTTGCCCGAGGATGGACTGCTGCGCTTCGTCTCCGAATCCGACATGGTGAAGTACGCCCGCGCCGAGTCCTCGCCGGAGTCCTGCGGCGCGGCGTTGGCCTTCGGCTACGAGTTGCTGGACAAGACCTGGCCCCCTCCACCGCCCCCCGGGGCCGCCCCCTCCGTGTCCCATGCTTCCGGACCTCGCGTTCCATAGCCCCGAGTACCTGTGGGGATTGCTGCTCGTGCCGGTCCTGCTGGCATGGGCCTGGCGTGAGCGGCGCTCCCGTGCCGCGCTGCGCTTCTCCGCGGCGCACGTGCTCGCCCGCCAGGGCCGCGGCCTGCGCACGTACATGCTGCCGATGCTGCCCTTCATGCGCGCCTTCGCGGTGGCCGCCGCCATCGTCGCGCTCGCCCGGCCCCAGTCCCGCGACGCGCGCGTGCGGGACTTGAGCGTCGAGGGCATCGACATCGTCGTCGCGCTCGACCTGTCCACCTCCATGGAGGCCGGCGACTTCCGTCCGCAGAACCGCCTCCACGTGGCCAAGGAGGTGCTCGCCGAGTTCATCTCCAACCGCGTCAACGACCGCATCGGCCTGGTGGTGTTCGCCGGCGCCGCCTACACGCAGGCGCCCCTGACGCTCGACTACGGCGTGCTCAAGGAGGTGCTGCGGCAGCTGCGCACCCGCGTGCTCGAGGACGGCACCGCCATCGGTGACGCGCTCGCCACCGCGCTCAACCGCCTCCGGGACTCCGAGGCCAAGAGCCGCGTGGTGGTGCTCATCACCGACGGCGACAACAACTCCGGCAAGATTTCTCCGCTGGACGCGGCGCACATGGCGAAGTCGCTGAACATCCCCATCTACAGCATCCTCGTGGGCAAGGGCGGTAAGGTGCCCTTCCCGCAGGGCACGGACCTGTTCGGCAACACCGTCTGGCGCGAGACGGAGATTCCCATCAACCCCGAGCTGCTGCAGGACATCGCCGACTCCACCGGCGGCGAGTACTACCGCGCCACGGATCCGGAGGGCCTCAAGCAGGGCCTCCAGAAGGTGCTGGACTCGTTGGAGCGCTCCAAGCTGATGGAGGGTGGGGCCACGGCCAACTACCGCGAGGACTACCACCCGTACCTGCTGCTGGCCTTCGGACTCGCCGCGCTGGAGCTCTTCCTGCGCGCCACCATCCTGAGGGTGTTCCCGTGATGCTGACGGACCCCTGGCGCTTCTCCATCCTCGGCTACCAGGTGGGGCTCGCGAAGCCCGCCTTCCTCGGCCTGTGCGCGGTGGGGGCCCTGGTGGGCACCCTGGCCCTCGTGTCCGCGCTGCGCCGCCGCGGCCGCGTGCGCGCGCTGCTGAATGAGCGGCTCGTGGACAAGCTGGCCCCTGGCACCTCGCGCTGGCGCCCGGCGGTGCAGGGCGGCTTCTACGGTCTGGGGCTGCTCCTCTTCGGGCTGGCGCTGGCCCAGCCCCAGTGCGGCACCAAGAGCGAGCTGACGAAGCGGCGCGGCATCGACGTGGTGGTGGCGCTGGACGCCTCCAAGTCCATGCTCGCGCGCGACGTGCAGCCCAGCCGCCTGGAGCGCGCCAAGCTGGAGCTCACCACGCTGCTGGACGAGCTGAAGGGAGACCGGGTGGGCCTGGTGGCCTTCGCGGGCGATGCCTTCATCCAGTCGCCCCTCACCTCGGACTACTCGGCGGTGAAGCTCTTCCTGCGCGCGGTGGAGCCGGAGCAGATGCCCCAGGGGGGCAGCAACATCGGCGACGCGCTGATGCTGTGCAAGCAGCTGCTGGAGAACGCGGACCGGGGCGCCAAGGAGAAGGTGGTGGTGCTGCTGTCGGACGGCGAGGACCTGGTGGGCGAGGTGAAGGAGGCCGTGGCCGCGCTCAAGGAGGCCAACATCCAGGTGCTCACCGTGGGCGTGGGCTCCGAGCAGGGCGAGCCCATCCCCGTCTACAACCGCCGTGGCGAGTTCGTGGACTACAAGAAGGACTCGAGCGGGGAGACGGTGATTACCCGCATGGACCGCGGGGGCCTCACCAGCATCGCGGAGGGCACGGGCGGCGAGTTCTATTACCAGCCTCGCGGCGTGGCGATGGCGCAGGTGCTGGATCGCATCGAGAAGATGCAGAAGAGCGAGCTGGAGAGCCGCGTCACCGTCCGCTACGACGAGCGCTTCCAGACGTTCGCCCTGCCGGGGCTGGCGTTGCTGGTGATGGGGATGTTGCTGCTGCCGTCCTCACGCCGGAGGTCGTCGTGAGCAGGGGAGTCATGGGCATGCGCGCGGGAGTCTGGGCGCTCCTGGCGGTGGCGCTGGCGCTGCCGTCCGGGGCGGGGGCCGCGGGGCTGCTGGAGAAGGAGCACCCGCTGATTCAGCAGGGGCGGCAGGCCTACGACGCCGGCCGCTTCGAGGACGCCCTGTCGGCCTTCGAGCAGGCGAAGAAGGAGCGGCCGAACGACCCGGCGGTGGAGTTCAACCGGGGCGACGCGCTGATGAAGCTGGGCCGCTACGACGAGGCGAAGCAGGCCTTCCAGAGCGTGTCGGAGGCCAACGCCAACCGGCCCGAGCTCCGCCAGAAGGCCACCTACAACCTGGGCAACGTCCACGCGATGACGGGCAACACGCGCGAGGCGCTGAAGGCCTACCGCCGCGCGCTCACCCTGGATCCGTCGGACGCGCAGGCCCGGCACAACTACGAGGTGCTGCTCAAGAACCTGCCTCCGCCCCAGAAGGGCGGCGCGGACGGTGGCACGGATGGAGGCCAGGACGGGGGCCAGGATGGCGGCCGCCCGGACGCGGGCCCGGATGCGGGTCAGCAGGATGGTGGTACGCCCAATGATGGGGGCTCCGACGGCGGCAGCGACGGAGGGATGGATGGGGGCCAGGACGGCGGGCAGGACGGCGGCGCTGGTGACGCGGGTCCGCAAGATGGTGGCGGGGGCGATGGAGGCCAGGGGGACGGCGGCCAGCAGGATGGGGGCGCCGATGCGGGTGGGGACGGCGGCCAGGGCGATGCGGGCGCGGACGGGGGCCAGGGCGATGGCGGCCAGGGAGACGGGGGCCAGGGCGAGGACGAGGGCCAGGAGTCCGACGGTGGCACCGAGGGCGAGGCGCAGGAGGTGGGCGACGCGGGTGTCAACCCGGAGGAAATCGATCGCCAGGAGGCCGAGCGCCTGCTGGATGCGATGAAGCAGAACGAGAAGAATCTCCAGCTGTGGCGTTTCCAGCAGAAGAAGCGGCCGAGGAATCCCAATGAGAAGGACTGGTAGCGGCCATGCGGCGCTGGCCGCGATCGCCCTGTTGCTCACGGCGATGCCGGCGTGGGCGGCCATCGAGTTCTACCAGGCGGTGGACCGCAACGAGGTGGGCACGGAGGACGTCTTCCAGCTCACCGTGGTGGTGGTGGATCCGCCCGACAACGCCCAGGTGCAGTTTCCGGCGCCCGACGACTTCGAGGTGCTGTCGTCCTCGCAGAGCACCCAGCGCTCCATCGAGATGAGCGGGAGCGGTCCGCCTCAAATCCAGACGGTGCGCAAGCACGTGCTGATGATGCGGGCCAACCGGGCGGGCAACCTGACGATTCCGCCGGCCGTGCTCACCTCGGGAGGCCGTACCTATCGGACCGAGCCCATCAAGATGACGGTGCGCAAGGGCCACGTGGGGCCTCCGCCCGGACAGGCGTCGCGCCAGCGCCAGCAGCTGCCGGATCCGTTCCGCAACTTCCCGGGCTTCGGCAACATGCCGGACCCGTTCGCGGATGAGGAGGAGCAGGAGGAGGACCCGCGGGACCCGGCGCGCGAGGACATGCGGATTCCGCGCGGGGACTCGGACCTGTTCCTGCGCGCCACGCTCGACAAGAAGCAGGTGTACGTGGGCGAGCAGGTGACGCTGTCGCTCTACATCTACTCGCGCGTGGACCTGTCCAGCGTGGACGCGGTGACCATGCCTAAGCTGGAGGGCTTCTGGAGCGAGGACGTGGACAGTCCCACGCAGCTCTCCGGTGAGCAGCGCATCGTCAACGGCGTTCCCTACCGCACCTACCTGCTGCGCCGCCGCGCCATCTTCCCGGTGAAGAGCGGCACGCTCCCCATCACCCCGGCCGAGGCGGACATCACCACCGGCTTCCTCTTCGCCGGCCACCGGGTGCACCGCGTCTCCAACGAGCTGAACGTGGAGGTGAAGCCGCTGCCGCCGGGGGCGCCCAAGGGCATGTCGGGCGCCAACGTGGGTGACTGGAAGCTGTCCATGGACGTGTCCCAGACGAAGGTGGAGCTGGGCCAGCCGGTGACGGTGAAGGTCATCCTCGAGGGCTCGGGCAACGTGAAGAACGTCACCCCGCCCAGGCTGGAGGCCCCCGCCGCGCTCAAGGTGTACGAGCCGAAGACGAGCGACAAGGTGGTGCCCAACAAGTGGCGCATCCAGGGCAGCCGGGTGCAGGAGTACCTGGTGATGCCGCAGCGCACGGGCTCCTTCACCCTGCCGGCACTCGAGTTCCCCTATTTCGACCCGAAGACGGGCCGCTACGAGGTGTCCCGCACCGAGCCGGTGGCGCTCACCGTGGAGCCCGGGGCGGGTGGGGTGGCGTCCGCTCCGGCCGCCTCGCCCACGCAGCTGGCGGACGCCGCGGCCGAGCAGAAGAACGTGCTGACGGCGGGAGGCCTGCGCCCGCTGCGCTACCAGGCCCGCTTCGAGGAGCCCGCGGCGGCGGTGTGGCAGCGGCCCTTCTTCGTGCCCGCGGTGCTGACGCCGGTGGGGCTGCTGATGGCCCTGGGCGTGGTGGGGCTGGTGCGCGGCCGGATGTCGCGCGAGGACGAGGGCAGCCGCAACCGGCAGCGGGCCAAGGCCGCGCGCAAGCGGCTGGCCGAGGCGGAGAAGCTGCGCGGTGGCAGCTCCAGCGCCTTCTACGGCGAGGTGGAGAAGGCCGTGCTGAACTTCCTGGAGGCCCGGCTGAAGGTGCCGGTGGGTGGCCTCACCCGCGACGCGCTGGAGGCGAAGCTGGCCGAGTCCGGAGTGGACGCGGAGCGCCGCCAGCGCGTGCGCTTCGTGCTGGAGGCGTGTGACGCCGGCCGCTTCGCCCCGGGTGCCGAGCCGGCCGCCCGCGAGCGGATTCTCGATGATGCCGCGGCCGTCATGGAGGGCTGGGACAAGTGAGCGCCATCACCGCCATCCTCGTGGCCACGCTGCTGGGGCAGGGCTACTACTCTCCCGAGGAGGCCCAGACCCTCTTCCAGCAGGCCAACGAGGCCTTCTACAAGCAGGACTATGCCGCCGCGCGCGAGGGCTACGAGAAGCTCGTGTCCCGTGGCTTCGGGGGCGCGGACATCCACTACAACCTGGGCACCACGTACCTGGCGCAGGGCGACCTGGGGCGCGCGGTGCTCTCCTTCGAGCGCTCGCGCCGGGCTGGCGGGGATGGCCCGGACCTGGAGGCGAACTTCGCGCTCGCCCGGGCGCAACAGCTCGACAAGGTGGTGGGCAACGCCCCCGAGGAGCCCTTCGTGCAGCGCGTGGTGGGCGCCACGAGTGGCAACCTGGTGGCGTGGGCCTTCCTCGGGACGTGGCTCGTGGGCTTCGCCTTCCTGCTCCTCTTCCGCTTCCTGCGCCCGGGCCGGCGCACCTGGGCGGCGGTGGTGGGGGCCGTGTTCCTGGTCGCCTCCTTGCCGTCCGGCGCGCTGCTGGCCGCGCACGTCTGGGTGCACGAGACGCTGCACGAGGCCGTGGTCGTCGCGCCCACGCTGCGCGCGCGTGAGTTCCCTCGCGACGAGGCCAAGGTGTCCTTCGAGGTGCACCCCGGCCTGAAGGTGCGCGTCATGGAGGAGACGGGACGCTACGTGCGCATCCGCCTGCCCAACGGTCTGGAGGGCTGGGCCGAGCGGGACGGGGTGGCGGAGATATGATCGAAGCCGTCGACGTGGCGAAGGTGTACCGGCGCGGGCGCATGGAAGTGCGTGCGCTGGCGGGTGTGTCGTTGACGGTGCCGCGAGGGGAGTTCCTCTCGGTGATGGGGCCCTCGGGCTCGGGGAAGAGCACACTGCTGAACCTGCTGGGCGCGCTGGACGTGGCGGGCTCGGGGTCGCTGAAGATCGACGGGCGGGAGCTGTCGCGGATGAAGGACGACGAGCTGTCCGCCTTCCGCCGCGAGCGGCTGGGCTTCGTGTTCCAGTTCTTCAACCTGATGCCCACGCTGACGGCGCTGGAGAACGTGATGCTGCCGGGCCTGCTGTCGGGCAAGGCGCAGGCGGAGCTGCGGCGGCGGGCCGAGGTGCTGCTGGAGACGGTGGGCCTGGGAGGCCGCACGCACCACCGGCCGGACGAGCTGAGCGGTGGAGAGATGCAGCGCGTGGCGGTGGCTCGGGCGCTGCTGGCGGAGCCTGCGGTGCTGCTGGCGGACGAGCCCACGGGGAACCTGGACTCGCGCACGGGCGCGGAGGTGCTGCGGATGCTGCGCGAGGCCACGCGGGAGCGCGGGCTGACGGTGGTGATGGTGACGCACGATCCGAAGGCCGCGGCGGTGGGAGATCGCATCGTGCGCCTGGCGGACGGGCGCATCGTCGGCGACGAGCGGGTCCAGGCTCAGGCTGCTTGAATCCGTGTAGGTCCCCTCTCCCTCTGGGAGAGGGCTAGGGTGAGGGTATTTGTTCCATTGCCCTCACCCGTGTGACAGCGCACAGGGGCAACCCGAGCGCTCCCCAGACCCTCACCCCGTCCCTCTCCCAAAGGGAGAGGGTCTAACTTGATTGGTCACTGTGTAGGTCCCCTCTCCCTCTGGGAGAGGGCTAGGGTGAGGGTCTTCGTCCCACGGTGTTTGTCAGTCCCGGTACGAGCGTGGCGTCTGGTGCGGCTCGCGAGGACCACGCCCATGTCTCAAGACAGATTCCAGACCAGCCGAGAGGTGTACCATCGCATCCGCTGGGACCCCCGATTCGACGGGCGTGAGTTCGTCATCGGCTTCGACGCGCACGGCGAGGCCCTGGAGGAGATTCCCTTCGTGGCCTTCGTCCCCGATGGGGAGATTCCCTGGCACCGCGTCTGGTACTTCCGGCGTGGCCACGAAAAGGTGTGGGACCGTCGCGAACGCATCGACCGGCTATCGACCCTCACCTTCGATCCTCCGGAAGAGCCCGCACCGCCGCCGGCTCTTCCTCCTCCTCTCCCGGTCGAAACGACTCCACGCTTCACGCCGCTGCCGTTCTACCGCTACGACACGCGAGCCAATGCCTGGGCCGGGGCAGAACGGATGATCGGCGGCACCGAGGCCCTTCCTTCTCCGGCGGAGCTCACGGTCGCCACGTTCAACGTCTTATATGACCTGTACGACCCGGAGTTGCTCGACACGGGCCGGCGGACCTCCGCGGCGATCTCCCTGCTGCGTTCGGTCGATGCGGACATCATCGCCCTGCAGGAAGTCACCGAGCCCTTCCTCCGCGCGTTGCTCGAGAAGCCGTGGGTGCGTGAGCACTACTTCCTCTCGGAAGGACCCTCCGCGGCTACCGTCCAACCCTACGGGCAACTCCTTCTCTCCCGCTTCCCGTTCACTTCACTGAGCCAATGCGTCTTCTCCCGTGACAAGCGCGTCATCGCGGGCGAGCTCACGCTCCCGGGCGGCACGCTCTGGGTGGCCACGCCGCACCTGACGAGCAATCGCGCTCCATCGGGCAGCGCGGCTCGAGCTGCTCAGGTCCGGGCGCTCATCGATTGGACACGGTCGCTCGGGAACGAAGAGGGTGGGGCGCCCGATGTGCTGCTGGTGGGTGACTTCAATTTCGGCGACGGCGCGCCCGAGGCCCAGGACTTCGAGAAGGCCGGTTTCGTCGATGCCTGGACGGCGCTGCGGCCGGGCGACGCGGGGTACACGTTCGACCCGTCCCGCAACTCACTCGCCGCGCTCACGACCACCTCTGGTCAGTGCCAGCGCTATGACCGGGTGCTCGTGCGTTCGGCATCCGGCCGGCTCGTCCCGCGCGAGGTGGGCCTCTTCGCCGAGGCGCCACTCTCGGGTCCCCCGGCTCCCGGAGGGGATGCGCTCTTCGCGTCGGACCACTTCGGGTTGAGTTGTGTGCTGCACCGTGGTGCCGCATCCGTCCGGACCCCGGCTCACGAGCCCCGTGAGGCCTCACCCCGGGTGCTCACGGTACCGCCCGTCCACCAGTCCGCCGTGGTGCTCATCCCACCCGAGGAAGCGTGGGCCCCCATCCAGGCCCTGCGCGCGGTGCACGACTCGAAGTACGAGCGCTGGATGCCGCACGTGACGCTGCTCTACCCCTTCGTGCCGGAGGAATACTTCGGCGAGGCGGAGGCGCTCATCGCGGAAGCGCTCCGGGACATCGAGCCCTTCGAGGTGATGCTCGCCGGCTTCGAGCACTTCGAGCACCGCGCCAGCGTGACGGCCTGGCTCCGCCCGGAGGACCGGCCGCACGGCGCTCTGAAGGCGCTGCAATCCGCGCTCGAAGCAGCGCTCCCCCACTGCGACGAGCAGGGCCGCAAGTCCGAGCGCGGTTTCACACCGCACCTGAGCATCGGGCAGCTCCCACGCGCGGCGGCCTCCGAGACCCGGCGCACCTTGGCGGCATGGGAGAAGGAATGGCGCCCGCTCCGCTTCGAGGTGCGCGAGGTCTGCCTCATCAGCCGGCGTGGAAATGAGCCGTTCGAGGTGCGTCGCCGCGTGCCGCTCGGCGGAGGCAGACGCTCCTCGGACGAGGTGCGCCGAGCGCGCCAGTCCGCGGTGGGCAGGTTCGAGTCCCTGTGCGCCCGGCTCGGGACGGCGCTCCACCCGTATGGCTCGTACCTGCTCGGCACGGACGATGCCGGGAGTGACGTGGACGCGGTGGCCATCGGACCCGCGAGTCTGTCTCGCGAGGACTTCGCGGGGGCGCTCGCCGGACTTCTGGGAGGGCAGGGCGGAGCCGCGAGCGCGCGCTTCGTGGCCGATGCCGCCATCCCCATGGTGAAGCTGGTGCTCGACGGCGTGCACTTCGACCTGTCGTACGCGCGCCGGCCCGAGGGTGTGGCGCCCTGTCCCCCCGCGGAGTTGCTGGAGCTGCATGGCGCGCAGCTGGACACCGCGAGCTTCCGCTCGGTCAACGGCTGGACCGATACGCGGGCGCTGCTCGACTGCGTGGAGCGGGAAGGGGCGGGGCTCGAGCGCTTCCGCACGGTGCTGCGCGCCGTGAAGGCCTGGGCCAGGGCTCGCGGCGTGTACTCGCATGCGCTGGGCTACCTGGGCGGGTTGTCGTGGGCGGTGCTGGTGGCCTGGGCGTGCACGCGCGCGCCTCGTGAGGCCACCCGCTCGGACAGCGCGCTGCTCGTGCACTTCTTCGAGACGTTCGCCTCCTGGCCGTGGCCTCGCCCCGTGACGATCACCCCCGAGACGGCGCGTTACCAGCTCGGCAACCTGCGAGACCTCATGCCGGTGGTCGCGCCCTCGCTGCCGCCGCGCAACACCGCGCGCAACGTGTCTCGCTCGACGCTCCAGGTGCTGGGCGACGAGCTCGCCCGGGCGCGTGACGTGGTGCGGAGGGCCCGTGCCGAGGGGGCCGTGGAGGCCTGGGACGCGCTGTTCGAGCCGGCGGACCTCGAGAAGGAGCTGCCCGTGCGGCTGGTGGTCTCCGTCGAGGCGCCCTCACCCGAGGCTCGCGAGGCGACCGCGGGCTGGGTGCTCGGGCATCTCACGGCGCTGGTGTACCGGATGGAGTCCGACCGCAGGCTCTTCGCGCGGCCCTTTCCGAATGCACGGTCCGAAGGCCCCTTCGTCATCGGCCTCTCCTCGCGGGGTCATGATGGCGCCGAGGTTCTCTCGATACGCCCTGGAAGCGCGCTCGCGCGGACGGTGGACGACTTCCACGCGTCCTTCCGGGAGTGGAGCCACCGCCCCGCTGGTGCATCACTCTCCGTCGAGCTCGTTCCGCGTTGACCCGGAGCATCAACTCCGGGCGGGCGCGCCCGTCTGGCATCCGACAGCCACCACCCTCCCTGGCGCGGTTGTTCCGGGAAGGCCGTGTACTCAGTTTACGTACCTCCTCGTGATTCGAGTGGTTTCACTCACCAGGAAGGTGCTCCATGTCGGCCATCTCGCAGACTTCGCGGCTCCTTCTTCCGGTACTGGCCCTCGCCCTGGCCTGCGGGCCCGTGTCCGCGCCTCCTGCCGAATCCGAGCAGGCAGGCGCGCCGGGCTCGGCCGCGGAGCATGCGGAGCTCTCCACATGGCGTGATGGCGTGGGCAACGCTTCCCGCGTGGAGGACATCGCCCGGGGTCAGCCCGGCTCGGCGCCTTCCTCGCTGACGGATGCCGCTGGGAGACTCTTCTTCATCGCCACCGACGCGGAGCATGGCACCGAGCTGTGGCTGAGCGACGGCTCCAGCCGAGGCACCCGCCTGGTCGAGGATCTCACTCCCGGGCCCGAGAGCTCGGAGCTGCACGCGCTCACCGCGGTGGGCCGGACGCTCTTCTTCGTCAGCGCGACTCCGGACTACCGCGCCGAGCTGTGGAAGAGCGATGGCTCCCCGGATGGCACCTCCCGTGTCATGGACATCGATCCTGGCACCAGCGTGTATGGGTCCGCGGAGCTGACCGCCTTCCGGGGGTCGCTTTTCTTCATCGCCACCGACGCGGAGCACGGCACCGAGCTGTGGAAGAGCGATGGCACTCCCGGAGGGACCTCCCGGGTGGTGGACCTCGTCCCCGGGCCCGCGGGCTCCTACCCCCGGGAGCTGACGGTGGCGGGGAGATACCTCTACTTCTTCGCCGCGCGCGCGTTGTGGCGGACCGATGGGACGGAGGCGGGCACGGTGCTCATCCGCCGGTTCGAATCCGAGGACCCGGATGAGTTTCCCTCGTTCCTCTCCGCGACCGGCGCGGACGGGACGCTCTACTTCTTCATGTTCTTCGACTACGAGGATCGCGAGGACCCGCCCCTCTCCGTGACGTTGTGGAAGAGCGATGGCACGCCGGAGGGCACGGTGGCCCTCGCGGAGGTGAGGACCCCGAATGAGGACCTCGACGCCTTCTCGATGACGGCCGCCGGGCGCCGCGTCTTCTTCCCCTCGAGTGACCCGGCCGCTGGCGTCGAGCCGTGGACGAGTGACGGCACGCCGGGTGGCACCCACCGGGTCGTGGACCTGCGGCCCGGTCCGGACAGTTCGCATCCCCGGGAGCTGACCGCGCTGGGCGGGGTGCTCTACTTCTCCGCGTACGTGCCGGGCCTCGGCGATGAGCTGTGGCGGAGTGATGGCACGCCCGAGGGCACCCGGCTCGTCAAGGACATCCGCTCCGGAGAGCGCAGCCCCAGCCTCGCCTTCCTGAAGGCCGAGGGCGGGCGCCTCTTCTTCACCGCCCACGAGCCGGGCAGGGGCCATGAGCTGTGGACGAGCGATGGGACACGCGGGGGCACCCACCGGGTGGACGAGCTCGCCCCGGGTGCCTTCTCCTCCTCGCCCCGCTATTTCACGCGCTCCGGCGCGCGGCTCTTCTTCGTGGCCCAGGACCGCTACCGGGGCGCCGAGCTGTGGTCCGCGAAGCTCGACTCCCGCGGCCTCCTCGCTGGGGCCGGGCTCCTCTCCTCGGCGAGCAGCTCGATGTCCTCGGGCTCGGGTCCCGCGTACCCGTTGCAGGACATCATCCCCGGCCTGGCGGATCCGTCCCTGTACTCGGCGGTCGACGCGGGCGGGCGGCTGTTCTTCTTCGCTCGCGACCTGAGCACGGGGATCGAGTTGTGGACGAGCGACGGCACGCCCGAGGGCACCCGGCTCGTCAAGGATCTCCGCCCCGGCCCCGAGGGCTCGATCTCTCCCTTCACCTATGCCCGGGCCATGGTGGCGCTCGGGAGGCGGGTCTTCTTCACCGCCGATGACGGTGTTCACGGAGACGAGCTGTGGACGAGTGATGGCACGGAAGCGGGCACCCGGCTCGTCAAGGACATCCTGCCCGGCTCCGGCTCGAGTGGCGCCGTCCCGTTCGTGGCGGGCGGCGTGCTCTTCGTCGTCGCCGATGATGGCGTCCACGGAAGCGAGCTGTGGCGGAGTGATGGCACGGAAGCGGGCACCGTGCTCGTCGAGGACATCCATCCTGGCGAGTCCGGTTCGGGTCCGTCCCAGTTGAATGAGCTCCGGGGCTCGCTCATCTTCCTCGCCAGCGACCCCGTGCATGGGCCCGAGCTGTGGCGGAGCGACGGCACGCCCGAGGGCACCTTCCGCGTGTCGGAGACCGACATCGGCTTCAGGTACGAGCCGATGAAGGTGGTGGGGGACCTGCTCTTCTTCACGGCCGAGGATTGGGTGCACGGCTACGGCGAGGAGCTGTGGCGGAGCGATGGCACGCCCGAGGGCACCTTCATGCTGGGCGACCTCGCACCGGGTCTCCAGGGTTCCTACCCCGCGACGATCACCGACGTGGACGGGAAGGCCTTCTTCTTCGCCTACAACCAGGTCCACGGCCGGGAGCCCTGGGTGAGCGATGGCACGCCCGAGGGCACCCACCTGTTGAAGGACGTGAGCCCCGGTGACTCCTGGTCGGTCTTCTATCCGGGAGTGGGTGCCGCCAACGGGGGGATGTTCTTCTTCGCCGCCCATGCCCCCGGCTACGGCGAGGAGCTGTGGAAGAGCGACGGCACCGCCGCGGGCACCGTGCTCGTCGAGGACATCCGTCCCGGTCCGGACTCCTCGACCCTCTGGTCCGAGCTGTACAGCGTGGAGGACACGCTCCTCTTCGGCGCCGATGATGGCGTCCATGGCGCGGAGCTGTGGATGAGCGACGGCACGCGCCGCGGGACACGTCTGCTTCAGGAGCTCGTCCCTGGCCTGAAGGGCTCGATGCCCTTTCCCCGGTACTTCATCCGCTCCGGGAGGAACGTCTTCTTCCTCGCCGATGACCTGGCCACCGGCAAGGAGTGGTGGGTCCTCCCCGTGCGTTCGTTGGACTGAATGGCCGGAGGATGTCTCCTCGGTGTCGGGGATGGAGTCTAGGCTCTGGATTGTTCCATTCAGAGCTTCCCCTTGGGGCGAACATGTCCGAGCAACACCCTTCTTCGAACCCTCCCCAGCCCTCCGGGCTCATCGAGCCGTGGGAGTACCGCGATACCGAGGCCTTCAAGGTCGTCGAGCGGCTCCACTCCAAGGGCGTGGAGGAGCTGATTCCTCCCAGCGCGACCCAGCATGACGCGGGCTTCGAGCTGCACAGCTGCATCGTCGAGCTGCACCGGACGATGCGGCAGAACTACCTGCAGATGATCCACCGCGTGGGCCGGAACATCTACCCGCTGATCATCGCGCGGGACACCGAGCCCGAGATGGATCGCTCCGACTTCGGCCGCCAGGGCGTGGGAGGCACGTACACGCTGTACCTGGAGAACGGCGAGACGCATTCCGTGCGGCCCACGCCTCGCGCGTACGAATTGCTCAAGTGCCTCGCGCACATGCCGCTGGGGTTGTTCACCCTCGTCAGTCCCTACTTCCAGAACCCGGCCGCCACTTCGTGGATGGAGGGGATGCTGGCCTACCAGCGGAAGGTGAAGCTCGCGCTGGAGTCCTTCACGCACGGCGCCGGGTCCCTGGACGCCGCGCACCGGCCCTGGGTCCAGTCCATGCTGGAGCTCACGGACGGCTATGTGGAGCGGACGCTGCGCAAGCGCAGTATCACCGTGGCCGATTACGAGGCCTACACCACCGCGATGCGGCCCCTCATCCGGCTGTCCATGGACACCGCGGGGAAGCTCCAGGTGGACGCGGTGATGACAGCCATGCTGCGGTGGAAGCAGATGCTCGGGCCCGCCGAGTGGAAGAAGCTGTACGTCGTCGTTCCCACCATCTGGCCGGTGGCCGAGTACAGCCCTCGCTGGCAGATCTTCCGCAGCATCATGGACCCCGAGGAGGTGGACCTGCGATTGCTGGTGGCCAATGGCATCACGGGTCCCAACATCGACGAGCAGATCCGCGACCTGTTGGGCCGCATCGTGGCGGACCGGCTCGCGGGGCGTCTGGTGTTCGGCGTCGAGGACGAGCGCGGCCGGCGGATGACGCAGTGTCTGTCGTCTCCGACGGACGTGGTCTCGGACTCGGCGTACAAGGCCATCCAGGAGTTCTCCGCGCGCTCCGGCGGGGGCTGCCCGGTGGCTCATGGGAACCGGGGCCCGGCGGGTGGGTAGCGGGGCCTCGCCCCCGCCGCTCAGAACGCCGCGAAGACGAGCACCTTGCCCAGCGTCTCCGCGCCGCGCCCCTCGCCCACGAGCCCCTCGGCGAGCGTGAGGAAGCCCGGCGCCTGCTCCACGTGCTTCGCCATGAGCTGGAAGGTCTCCACCGCCGCCCGGTCCAGTTGCTCCCGGGACCCGGCGGTGGGGGAGGGCTCGAGGCAGAGCTCCGCCACCCGGGGATGGCCCACGAGCGTCAACCGGAGCAGTCCCACCCGCAGCGCCAGGCGGAACACGTACGCGAGCAGGCTCGGCGTATCGGTGAAGGGGGCCCGCCAGAGATGGTGGAGGGTGGAGTTGTGGAAGTAGCGGTGCACCCGCTCGCCGTGCAGCGCTTCCAGGCGGTGCCACCGCTCGGCGTAGGTGCGCCAGGCCGTGTCCAGATCCGCCGGGCCGCCTTCGTCGAGCCGGAGCGACTCCAGCACGCCACGCACCAGGGTGGTGAACCGTTCTCCACGGCCGGTCGCCATCCGCGCCCTCAGCACCGAGGTGAACAGGCCCACGCACGGGCCCCCGGGGAGGGTCAGTCCGCCGAAGTCCCGGTGCACGGCTTCCAGTACCTCCGGGGACTCGACGCGCTGGAGCTCCTCGCTCAGCCGTACCTCGGCCCCGGTACGGGCCTCACCTTGGAAGGACTCCGTTCCCCGGAAGTAGAAGCCGTCCAGCCCGTGGGCCAGTTGCCCCAGCATCGCGAGCCGCGAGGCCAGTGGATACTCGCGCCGCCGCACCAGTCGCAGCAGTGCCGCGCGCACCGTCTCCGCATGGAAGGTGTACGCGTCCTTCTCGTGCACCGGGAGGGCTCTCGCCGCCTCCGGCCGCGGGACGTACCGTGACAGGGCGGGCACGGGCTCCGGCTCCACCGCGTCCTCTTCCAGCAGACACTGGCGCGCCACCTCCGGGCAGGCGAGCGTCCCCGAGACCTCCACCCGCTCGCCCCACTTCGTGACGACGCGCGGGAAGTTGGCGCAGATGTCCGGCAGCACGGCGTCACCGTGACGGCGCTGGAGGGCGCAGAGCCGCTCCGTATCCAGGAAGGGGCAGTGCCCGTCCGGACGCATCTGGATGAAGGCCCGCTCCGAGGGCGCTCCGCCGGGATTGGGCTGGAGGTGCTGGTGCAGGTGCGCCGCGTCCTCCGGGCTGTTCGCCACCGCCTCGTGCATCCGGTGCAGGTGCGCCTCGCCCACCGGCACCTTGAGTCCCGTGCAGCAGGTGTCCTCACAGCGCTCGGCAATGCAGCGGAAGCGGGTCATGTAGCGCAGCAGGGTGGTTTCAGTGGACATGGAGTGTTCGGAGTCTACCTTCATCCGGAGCCAACCCGGCTTCGACCCTGGCAGCTCGGCTAATCTTTCTCGGTCTCCCATGGACGACATCGCCTATGCCCGCGCCAGGAAGCTGCTGTCCGACTCCGTTACCGGGGAGGGTTTCCTGGCCAGCCTCACGCCCACCACCAACTACCGGCGCATCTGGGCCCGGGATGGAATCGTCTGCGGCCTCGCGGGGCTGCTGACCGGAGAGGCGCGTCTGGCCGAGGCACTGAAACGGACCCTCGAGACCCTCGCCGCCCACCAGTCTCCGCTGGGGCACATCCCCTCCAACGTCCACGAGGAGGCCGGCACGCGCCGGGTGAGCTTCGGCGGCCTCGCTGGCCGGGTGGATACGGTCCCGTGGTTCATCATCGGCGTGTGCCAGTACGCCCACTTCACGGGAGACCGCTCCTTTTCCCAAGCCCTGCTGCCGGCGTTGCGCAAGGGGTTGCGGTTGCTCCAGGCCTGGGAGTTCAACGAGCGGGGTCTGGTGTACGTGCCACAGTCCGGTGACTGGGCCGACGAGTACATCCTCCACGGTTACGTGCTCTACGATCAGGTGCTGCGGCTCTGGGCCCTGCGCTGCTTCGCGGACCACTTCCAGGAGCCGGCCGTGGCCGAGCAGGCCGTCCGCCTCACCCGGCTCATCCAGACCAACTACTGGCCCGTGCCGGAGGCTCCTCGGGAGGAGGTGTACCATCCCCGGGCGTACAGCCTGGCCCTGGAAGGGCAGGGGCCGGGGTCCTACTGGCTGAGCTCCCTGGCGCCAGGGGGCTACGACACGAAGTTCGATCTGCTGGCCAATGCGTTGTGTGTCCTGTTGCGGCTGGGCGAGGCCGGGCAGGACGCGCGGCTGGCCGCCCATGCGCGGCGGCTCGCGGAGCCGCCCACGGGACTGCTGCCCTCGTTCTGGCCGAGCATCCTTCCGGGCGAGGAGGGCTGGAGCGCGCTCCAGGCCAACTGCCGCTATGGCTTCCGGAACGCCCCGGGCGAGTTCCACAACGGTGGCCTCTGGCCGGTGTGGAATGGCTGGTGGGGCGCGGCGCTGTGCGCCCTGGGAGAGCGGGAGCGGGCTCGGGAGCTACTGTCGGCCATCCACAGGCTCAACCAGCTGGATGCCGAGGGCTCCGAGTGGGGCTTCTATGAGAACTTCCATGCGCGGACGGGCCAGCCGTTGGGGACTCGCGTCTGCACGTGGAGCGCCGCCGGGGCCGTGTTGCTGCACCACTTCCTGGAGGGGAAGTCCCTCTACTTCGGTGAGGCGTCCTCCAGCCCACCCGGTCCACGGCCATGAGCACAGAGGGTGGGGACACGGTTTACGGCCTCGTGGCCGCCGGTGAGCTGCTGGTGGATCTCATCGGACAGGAGCCGGCCGGGAGTCTCGGGCAGGCACGCACCTTCGAACGCTTCCAGGGAGGCAGTCCCTCCAATCTGGCCGCCAACATGGCGCGTCTGGGTCAGCGGGTCGCCGTGGTGTCCTGCGTGGGCGATGACTCGCTGGGGACGTACCTGAAGGAGCAGGTGGCCGCCACGGGCGCCGATACCCGTTACATCGCCGTCGACTCCGTGGCCCCCACCAGTCTGGTGGTGGTGTCCCGCTCGGAGGGCACGCCCGACTTCGTCGCCTACCGGGGGGCCGACGTCCAGCTCCAACCCCACCACCTCCCCCAGGAGCTGTTGCGGCGGTGTGCCGTGCTCCACACCACCTGCTTCGCCCTGAGCCGCGAGCCGGCGCGCTCCTCCCTCCTGGATGCGGCCCGCGAGACGGTGGCGGCCGGGGGACAGGTGAGCCTCGATGTGAACTACGCCCCTCGCATCTGGCCCGATCGGCGCGAGGCGCTCGAGGTGGTGGCCGCCTGGTGCTCGCACCGGGCGCTGGTGAAGGCCAGTGGTGATGACGTGGAGCGGCTCTTCGGAACGGGAGCGCTCACGCGGGAGCAGGCCCTCGATGCCTTCCACGACATGGGCGCTTCCCTGGTCTGTCTGACGCTCGGGAAGGAGGGCAGCCTGATCTCCACGCGGCGCGGCGAGACGCCCCTCCGCATTCCGGGCAGGCCCATCCAGGTCGTCGATGCCACGGGAGCGGGCGATGCGTACTGGGCCGGCTTCCTGACCGCGTGGTTGCGCGGTCATCCGCCAGCGCTCTGCGGGAAGGCCGGCGCGAACCTGGCGGCCCTCAAGCTCGGGTGGCTCGGTCCCCTGCCGGCGAGCCTCCCCGAGACGGTCTTGTTCGAAGAGCCCCGTGGTTAGTGGCTGGCGTGGCGCTCACGGGCGCTTCTGGAGTGCGTCGAGCG
Organism: Archangium lipolyticum; assembly: GCF_024623785.1. Taxonomy (NCBI): domain Bacteria; kingdom Pseudomonadati; phylum Myxococcota; class Myxococcia; order Myxococcales; family Archangiaceae; genus Archangium; species Archangium lipolyticum. Next base: position 84,987 of record NZ_JANKBZ010000031.1, on the reverse strand, counting down.
CCGCCTTCGCCTGCACCAGCCCGTGGCCGGATTGCGCGTCGTGGCCCTGTTCGCCCAGGTCCCTCGCCGTTTCCTCCAACAGCGAGCGCACCTCGGAGGCCTTCATCGCCGGGCGCGCGCTCCACACCAGTGCCGCCACACCCGACACGTGCGGAGCGGCCATCGAGGTGCCCGGGAAATAGGCGTAGTCCACGCCCCGCAGGTTCACGTGCGTGTCCCGGCCCAGGTGCTTGAGCACGGATGCGCGCGACTCCCGGCCCACCGCCAGTGTCGGCACCCAATTCTTGCCCGGCCCATCCAGGGCCAGCTGCCAGTCCTGGCTCTCGGACTCGTCCGTCCCGAAGATGATGGCCCGCGCGCCCTGCCGTATCACGCTCTGCGCGATGCGCGAGGCCGAGCTGCTCCCGGTGAGCCGCACGTAGGCCACGAAGCCATCACACGTGCCTCCCTTGCACCCCTGGCCCTCGCCCATGCCGCAGTCGATGAGCTTGCCCGTGTACTCCCCCGCCGGCGCGAAGAAGAGCGAGCGGGAGTCGAACGGCTGCCCCTGCGCGTCGAGCTGCGCCACCGTGGCCCCCTGGAGGGTGACGGAGGAGAGCACGTTCACGCCGGGGGCCATCAGGCTCAGCGTCTCGCCCCCGTTGGAGAAGGCGGCCACCTCTTCCAGCTCGTCCACCGCGCCCACGGCCAGCACCGAGGGGAAGGCCGCCGGATAGCTGAGCGGCGCCTGGTTGCCCGGGCTGCTGTCGTTCCCCGCGGCCGCGACGACGAGCATCCCCGCGTCGCTCGCGGCCTGGAAGGCCTCCTGCGCCGTGCGCCCCATGTTCACCGGCGAGCCGAGCGACAGCGAGGCGATGCGTGCCCCCTGCCGCTGGCACCACTCGAGCGCCAGGAGCACCTTGCTGACGCTGGCGCGCTCCTGCACGTTGAGCACCCGGGCGATCAGCAGCTCCGCGCCGGGGGCCACGCCCACCATGCCGTTCGGGCTCGAGTTCGGGTACGTCGCGCCCCCCGAGGACAGCTGGGCCGCGATGATGCCCGCCACGTGCGTGCCGTGGCCGATGCCCCGCACGCCGTCCGTCTCGTCGCTCGGGTCCTCGTCGTCGTCCACGAAGTCGTAGCCGGCCACGTAGGGAATGGTCAGCTCGGGGTGCCGCCGGTCGATGCCGCTGTCGATGACGCACACGCGGATGCCCGCGCCGACCGGCGCTCCCGTGTCGAGCACGCCGTCCTCGTTGGCGTCCCAGACCCCCGGTGCCTGCACCATGCGCACCGCGCTGGTGTACTCCTCCACCGAGCCGGCCAATATGGGCGTGCCGAGCGCCCGCAGCTCCCCATCCGGCTCGATGCGCTCCACGTCTGGATCCTCGGCGAGCCGGGCCCGTTCCTCGTCCGTCAGGCGCGCGGCCACCGCCGGGATGGAGCGGTACTGCGCCTTCACCTGTCCGCCCAGCCGCTGGACCGCGGCGGCGCTCACCCGGCCGCCCTGGCGGTAGCGCACGATGAAGGACTCGCGGCCGTCCCTGGGCTCAGGCGTGGACCGGGGCGAGGCTGGCGCCGGCTCGGGAACGGCGCCCGCGGCCACATCCGTGCACGCCTTCTGGCGCTGCTCCGAGATGTCGTACTCCGAGTTCGAACACGCCGTCAGGAACAGAAGCCCCAGAAGTCCCCATCGCCGCCCCATCGCCGCCCTCCTTCGCCGCATCGGGAGGAGGTGGGACGCGGCCCCCGTGGAGACCAGGGGCGGTCAAAGCTTCCAATTCCACGGAAGTACCCGGGTTCACAATGTCCGCGCCGAGTGTGGAGCACTCTCCATCGTGAGCGTCCCCTCGTGGACGGTTGGCGGGGGATGCGGGCCCGGAGGCCTGGACGTCCGGGGCTCGCCGCTCCGTCGGCGGCGGGACGAGCAAGGGGCCTCTTCATGCTACACAGCCCGTGTGCCCGACTCCTCCCTTCCTCCGGAGCTCCCGCGCGAGCCCGAAGTCCTGATCGAATCCCCTCGCTGGTCCCTGGTGAAGCGGCGCGCGGACGGGAGCGTCGACTTCGTCTCCCCGCTGCCGTGTCCCTACAACTACGGGTGCATCCCCGGGCTGGGCTCGGGAGATGGAGATCCGCTCGACGTGGTGGTGCTCGGTCCCCGCCTGCGCCGGGGCGATCGCCTGCGCGTGCCGGTGGTGGGGGTGATTGGCTTCCTCGACGCGGGGGAGGCCGATCCCAAGGTCATCTGCAGCACCCGGCCGCTGCGCCCGGTGGACAGGGCGGGCCTGGAGACCTTCTTCCGCGCCTACGCCCTCTTCAAGCGGGGGCTGCACCGGGTGCGCGGCAGGCGGAGCGGGGACACGCGCTTCCTGGGATGGCTCGCCGACTTCACGGCGCGCTCAGCATGAAGCGCCGCAGGAGCGCGGGCGACACCGGGCCGAACGAGAAGAGCTCGTCGTGGAAGGCGGCCTCGTCGAAGCGGCTCCCGCGCTCGCGCCGGCAGTCCTCCGCCAACCGCTCGAATTCGAGCGCGCCGAGCAGGTAGGTGATGGCCTGCATGGGGATGCGCTTGTAGCGGAGCACCTCGCGCTGCGCGTTGGGCTCCGGCATGCAGGCGTGGTGCATCAGGTAGCGCACCGCCGCCTCCTCGTCCATGCGCCGGGTGTGGAGGCCGATGTCCACCACCACGCGCACCGCGCGCAGGGCCCGGGCCACGAGCGCCGTGAGCGACTCGGGGGCGGTGTAGAAGCCCTCGCGCCGCATCCGCTCCTCGGCGTAGGTGGCATGGCCCTCGATGTTGAGCATGGGGCCGAAGTTGCCGCGCGCCATGGCCACGTGGTCCGTCACCAGGAGGAAGCGGACCGGGGCGGGGTGCTGGGAGAAGCCACGCTGCCAGGCGACGCTCTGCAGGAAGTGGCCGGGGATGCCCTCGTGCACCGCCAGCAGCGCGGCCCAGACCGTGGGGTGGGCTTGCGCCATGGGGGCCAGCACGAACCAGCCCACCTTGCGCGGATCCAACAGCGGCGCGGGCCAGTTGGTGCCTCGCACGTCCACCATGCCCGGGGGCATGGCCTTCAGTCCCAACCGGTAGCCCGCGGGCACGTCGAACATCCCCCGCTCGTGGATGAAGCGCTCGGCGCGCTCGATGAGCCCCCGGTAGAGGGGGATGACGTCCTCGTCCCGGGCCGGGTTCTCCGTCTCGAGCTGGGAGAGCAGCGCCCGGGCCTCGGCCAGATTGGAGAGCGGCGCGCCGAGCTGATCGGCGAGCTGGATGATGGAGGCCTGGGTCCGGGCCAGCACGTCCTCGGCTCGCCGCACCAGCTCCTCGGGGGGGGTGGTGAGCCCGAAGGTGTTTCGCAGCCGCCACTGGTACTCGTCCGCACCCAGCACGACACTGGAGCCCGCGCGGGGCAGCACGCGCTCGAGGAGGAACCGGTGGTGCTGGGCGAAGGCCTCCCGGGCCTCCCAGGCCGCCTGTTGGAGCTCCCGGGTTCCGGCCTGGGAGAGCGTCACCTGGTGCGCTTCGGGCAGGGCCGGGAGGTGCTCGAAGTACCGCACGATGACGGGCAGCTGGTCGTCCGCGATGTCCTGGACGACGTGCACGTCGGGCGTCTCGCCCGTGGCGAGTCCCTCGGCGAGCAGCTGCTCCTGTTGCCGGAGGAACGTGGGGATGCACGCGACGCGGCTGGCGATGGCCGCCCAGTCCCCGGCCGTCTCGGCCTGGCCGAGCTGGTACTGCAACATGGTGTGCGGATAGGTCGATAGCTCGACGTTCCGCCGGTGGTCGCGCAGGTCCTCGTAGGTGTGGACGTGGAACCGGGTGACGCCGAGCATCGACAGCCGGTCGAGCTGCGCGTCCGCCGGGAGCTCCTCGGGTGGCAGCCGCTCGAGCCGGGCGAGGGCGTCGCGATGGAAGGCGTACTCATCCCCCAGCGCGGACCCGGAGAGATCCTTCAGCCGGTCATCCAGATGGTGCAGCCCGAGCGTGGTGGCTTCCTCGGGCTGTGTCTGGAGATAGCGCTCGAAGAACGAGGCGCGGAGCCGGACGAAGGCATCGAGGGTCGTCATTCTCTCCCCTGTGGCGTGTGACGAATGTGTGACTTTGAGTCGTGTCACGAAAGTGTGACGTCGCTCGTGTCACGAAATCGTGACTGGCTTCATCACTGTTCCGGTCAAGTCAATACATTGTGTCTGGGTCATCTCGACAGAGTGACGAAAACACGTTATTCGCACTTCAATTATTGACGCCGAGGTAACAGGTGCCGGACGCCCGAGACAGTGTTTCGAACAGCCCACGGTTGGGCCGGTACGAGCTGCTGGGAGAGCTTGGGCATGGAGGCATGGCCAAGGTCTACCGGGCGCGCGTGGCGGGCCCCATGGGGTTCGAGAAGACCCTGGTGGTGAAGCAGATCCTCCCGCATCTGTCGGATGAGCCCCAGTTCGTGGAGATGTTCCTTTCCGAGGCCCGGCTCGCCGCCCAGCTCAACCATCCCAACATCGTCCAGATCTTCGACTTCGGCGAGGCGGACGGCGCGTACTTCCTGGCCATGGAGTACATCGATGGCCCGAACCTCCGCGCGCTGATGCGCAGGGCCCACGCGGCGGGCCGGCCGCTGCCGCTGCCCCACTGCGCGAAGCTCGTCTCCGCCATCTGCGAGGGGCTCACCTACGCGCACGAGTTCGCCGATCCGTTCTCCGGGGAGCCGCTGGGGTTGGTGCACCGGGACGTCAGCCCCGACAACATCCTCCTGGCGCGCACGGGGGCCGTGAAGGTCGTGGACTTCGGCATCGCCAAGGCGACCAACCAGGTGCACCAGACGCGTGTCGGCACGCTCAAGGGGAAGGTGCCCTACATGGCGCCCGAGCAGCTCCGCAACGAGCCGCTCGACCTGCGCATCGACATCTACGCGCTGGGGGTCGTGCTGTATGAGCTGGTGGCGGGGCGCAAGCCCTTCGAGGCCAGCAGCGAGGTCGCGTTGATGAACGCGATCCTCCACGAGCCCTTCACGCCCGTGTCCGACAGGCGCGCCGATGTGCCCGAGCCCCTGCGGTACATCATCGAGCGGGCGCTGGCCAAGGACCGAGAGGAGCGCTACCAGAGCTGCCGGGAGATGCAGGCGGACCTGGAGCGGTTCCTGCTCGGGAGTGGGCAGTCGGTGGGCGCCTTCCAGCTCGCGGAGCTCATCTCGCAGCTCTCGATGCCCTCAGGGATGTCGGCGCCGATCGGCACGCCGGTTTCCGGCAATGGCAGCAAGCCGCGCCGGAGCCAGCTGGGGGTCGTCGTGCCCTCGATGCCGACGCGGCCGCCGCCTCCTCCCCCCGAGGACTCCCTGTCCGCGCCGCGTTCCCGGGTGCTCGAGGTGGAGCCTCCCACCGAGGCGCATATCGTCTCCCATGTCTCCCTGGCGCGGGTCCCCCCCCAGCGGCGCTGGGTGCTGCCCGCGGTGGGAGCGGCCCTGCTGCTGGTGGCCGGAGGCGTGGCCCTGGTGTCCGTCTCCCGGCCTCGAGAGCCCTCGTCGCCGGCCGTGTCCGCCATGGCGGTGGCCGCCGCGGCTCCCACGCCCGCTCCGCTGCCCACTCCCCCGGCCGAGGTCCTGGCCTCCTCGTCCCAGGTGGTGGCTCCTCCCAAGCCCGAGGCGGTCGAGCCGCCCGCGCGCGAGGAGCCCCCCGCGGAGGAGATCGAGCTGCACATCCAGGTGGTGCCACGCGGCGCCGTGGTGCAGCTGGACGGAGAGGTGCTGCCGTCCAACCCCTACACGGGCAGCTTCCCCCGGGATGGCGCCGTGCATCAGCTGCGCGTGAGCGCCGCCGGTTTCACGCCGCTGGTGAAGGAGCTCCGCTTCGAGAAGGACCTGATGCTGGAGCTCAACCTGCAGCGGCGGAGCGTGGAGGTGCGCCGGGAGCGTGTCTCCAAGACCCGTGCTCCCGCCCCATCGCCGCAGCCCACCGCGGCGCCGGCCGACGATGGTTTCTCCGAGCTGCCGTCGAAGCCGGCGGCCGTCTCCGGCAAGGCGAAGCGCGGTCTCGACGCGGACAACCCCTGGAGCGGCGGCGACAAGCGCGGCCTCGACGGGGAGGACCCGTGGAACGGCGGTAGCCGCAAGCTGGATTCGAACAACCCATGGAAGGAATGATGATGCGTCTGTCCAGGTCGCTCGCCCTCGCCCTCGCGCTGGCGCTGTCGGGCGGGAGCGCCGGTGCCGCGGGGCGTCCCAAGGGCTCCAAGGCCAACCTCGAGGAGGCCCAGAGCCGCTACCAGCGCGCCAGGGAGCTCTACGAGGAGAACGACTTCCAGGCCGCGCTGGTGGAGTTCCAGCGTGCCTACGAGCTCGCGCCGAGCTACCGGCTCCTCTACAACATCGCCCAGGTGCAGTATCAGCTTCAGGACTACGCGAGCGCGCTCGGCAGCTTCCAGCGCTACCTCGATGAGGGTGGGGGAGAGCTGCCCGCCCAGCGCCGCGACGAGGTCCAGCGCGAGGTGGATCGGCTCCAGGCGCGCGTGGCCACGGTGCGCGTCACCGTCAACAAGCCCGGGGCGGAGATCTCCGTGGATGACGTGCCGGTCGGCACCTCGCCCCTGCGCGCGCCGCTGCAGCTCAACGCGGGACGGAGGAAGCTCTCCGCTGCCCTCTCGGGTTTCCCGCCGGTGACGCGGGTGGTGGACGTGGCGGGGCGCGACAGCCTCGACGTGTCCCTGGAGATCGCCGCGCCGGTCGCGTCCGCCGCGCCCGCCGCGCCCGCGCCGTCCCCGCGGTCCGAGGCTCCCCGGTCCGCCGTGGACACACGGCCCGAGGTCGTCAAGGCCCAGCGGAGCACTCCCTGGGTGCCGTGGATCGCCACCGGTGGGCTGGCGGTGGCCACGGGGGTGACCGGCGTGCTCGCGCTGAAGGCCTCGGGTGACCTGAAGGCCCGGCGCGACACCTTCGGGGTGAGCCGCGCCGATCTCGACCAGGCCAGTGGCCGGACGCGTACCCTGGCGCTCACCACGGACGTGCTCGCGGGCGCCACGTTGGTGGCCGCCGGAGTGTCCACCTGGCTGACCCTTCGCGAGCCGCAGCCCGCGCCTTCCGCCGGAGTGCAGGTGGGGGTGGGGCCGGGCGGCGTGGGCGTCGCCGGCTCCTTCTAGCGCCGGGGCCCGCTCCCGGGCCGCCGGCTTCCCTCCCTCATCACGAGACATGTGTATGGACCTTCGACCTGACAGGTGCTCCTCCCGTGGCTACTGGCCCGGGTGGGGCTTGCTGGCGGTGCTGCTGCTGGCGGGCACGACGGGCTGCTCGCTCGTCCTAGACAGCGGCGCCGCGCAGTGCGCCACGGACGAGGACTGCGTCCGGTTCGGCTCCTATCCCATCTGCCAGGAGGGCCTCTGCGTGCCCTCCGGGCTGGGCCCTCCGGGGTGTTTCCGGGGCGAGCCCTCCTCCGAGGAGCAGTACCGCAACCAGTGCACCCTGGCGCAGTGCGTTCCCTTCGACAACTGCGCGCGGCTGGGGCTGTGCGACGGCGCCAGCCTGCCTCCGCTCGTTCCCAAGCCTTGACCATGGAGATCCGCAGCATGAGACACGACCTTCGCCGGCGCGCGCCGGGGAGCTGGCTGGGCGCGCTCGCCCTGGCCCTCACGAGCGCCATGGCGCATGCGCAGACCAACACGCCCACCATCAGCTGCGCCGGGCCCAACACCATCTATGTGGCGGGCTCCTCCGCCGTCCGTCCGTTCCTCGGCGTGGTGGCGCAGCTGCTCGCCCGGGAGTCGCCTCCCTGGAGCATCGTCTATCAGTCCCAGGGCTCGTGCACGGGCGTGAAGGCCATCTTCAGCACGGATCCGAGCGCCCGCGTCATCAAGGACATTCCCGCCAGCGGTGGCCGGGCGGCCAACTACGCCATCCTCTTCCGCGCGGACGGCTCGGCGCAGGAGTGCTCCCTGGCGACGGAGGGCAACGTGGTGGATGTGGGCGTCTCGGACGTCTACGCCTCCACGTGTGACAGCACGGCGCCCGCGAACGTGCAGATCGCCGACTACGAGGGCCCCATCCAGCCGATGACCTTCGTGGTGCCGGCGGCCTCCTCGCAGCGCAGCATCAGCGCCGAGGCGGCCTACCTGGTCTTCGGCACCGGGGGCAACAAGGGGGCGGCCGCTCCGTGGACGGAGCAGAACCTGTACTTCGTGCGCAACGCCAGCTCCGGCACGCAGCAGATGATCGCCCGGGCCATCGGCGTGCCCGCGGACAAGTGGTGGGGCGTGGACCGGGGCGGCAGTGAAGGCGTGCGCCGCAACATGAAGGTCCTCCTGGATTCGAGCACGGCGGAGAAGGCCATCGGCATCATCTCCACGGACATCGCGGACGAGGAGCGCAGCAACCTGCGCATCCTGGCGTTCCAGGGCACTGGCCAGTCCTGCGGCTTCCTGCCGGACTCCACGGCCTTCGCCAAGGACAAGCAGAACGTGCGGGATGGGCACTACCCCATCTGGGGCCCGGTGCACTTCTACACGCGCACCGAGAATGGCCTGCCTGGCCCGGCCGCCGCCGCGCTCGTCAGCCGCTTCGCCGCGGCCCGGTTGGAGAAGGAGCTGCTGGACGTCATCATCCAGAAGCACCTGGTGCCCAAGTGCGCCATGAAGGTGAAGCGCTCGTCGGAGATGGGGCCGCTGAGCCCGTACTCCACCGACTCGCGCTGCGGCTGCTACTTCGACCTGGTGGCCAACGGGGCCAGCTCGTGCAAGACGTGCAACGGGCCGGCGGACTGCCCGTCGTCCGCGCCCGCCTGCAACTACGGCTACTGCGAGGCGCTCTGAGCGGTGCCTGCGCGGAGGCCCGAAGGGGGGGCCTCCGCGGCGTTCCCGCCCAGCTCACTCCTCGATGCCGGGAATGGTGAAGCTCTGCACGGTGTCGACCGGGAAGAAGGAGATGGTGGCTCCGACGCGCACCATGCGCTTGCCGTGGCGCGGGAAGTCGGCGACCTCCATCTCCCGCCGCTCGCCGCCGGACAGGTAGACGAGCTCCTCGGAGAAGGGGTTGCGCAGGTGGTGTCCGACGGACGGGGTGGTGAAGCCGAGGAAGTCTCCCGGGCCCACCTCGTGCTGCTCGTCACCAATCTCCACGATGCCGCGGCCGGACAGCACGTACATCCACTCCTCCTCCAACTGGTGCGAGTGGTAGACGAAGGACTCCTTGCCGGGCGGGATGCGCAGCAGGTGCACGCCGGTGCGCCGCAGGCCCACGAAATCGCTCAGCGAGTGACCGCGGATCTCCGAGTTCGGATTGAACGGGTGCTGCTGCGACTGCTCGGGAAGCTGGGCGCGGTCGGCGGCGCGGAAGAGCGGCGATTTCGGAGCGGCGGGCTTCTTCTCGGACATGGGAGCCTCCAGTGGGGTGGGGGTGCGATTCAACGCCAGTACATGTCGAACGTCAGCATCACGGGACCGATGGATTCCACCAGGATGACGCCGGGCCGGTGGCGGTAGCCGATGCCGAAGCGCACGTGGCCCGTCTTGTCGAAGAGGTGATCGCGCGCGAGCATCACGCTCCACGCGGAGACGTCGTCCAGCGCGAGGGTGCCCTCCAGGACGCGGTTGCCCAGGACGCTCTCGGCGCGCGTGCGTTGGATGTTGAGCAGGGGCGCCTTCGCGGTGAGGAGGAAGGCGCCGCGCGAGTCATGGCGCACCAGGGTGGCCTCGGCGTGCAGCAGGTTGCGGTTGAGGGACGTCCCGTCGGTGTCGAGGGCGAGGTGCTGGTAGCCCGCCCCGAGGTTGAGCTGCAGGTTGTCCGAGAGGGGCACCGTGCCGCGGGCGGCCAGGGGGAAGGCGAGCACGTGCACGCCGAGCAGGCTTCCGGCGGCGAGCCAGTAGCCCCCGCCCTCCACGGAGACGCGCAGCTCCGGCCGGTCGAGCACCTGGACCTTGGCGGAGACGTTGACGAGCGAGATCAGCAGCGGCGTGAGGTGGCTGGAGACCTGGACGCCGGGCAGGATGCCGCGCGAGTACTGGCCGAAGAAGATGTTCACCTGGGACTCACCTGGCTCGAGCACGTCCGCGCTCACGTCCAGGAGGGCGTTGCGCGGGGTGGCGGCGAGCACGGGCGAGCACAGCAGCAGCAGGACGAGGGCGGAGGCCTTCATGGAGCCCCTCCGAAGGAGAAGAGCGCGCCGAGGCCCACGGAGACATCCATCCGGCGGGCGGCCCACACCAGGTCCACGCCGGTGCGCAGGGTGAGGGGCTCGAGGTGGATGTCCACCGCGGCGCCGCCGGAGATGCCGAGGCGCGTATAGGTGGTGGAGACCCGCGAGCCACTGCCGCCCAGCGTGGTGTGGAGCAGGGTGAGGGCGGGGCCGGCGGCGAGCACGAAGTCCGTGGTGCGCACGGGGATGTGGAGCTCCGGGCGCAGGCTGGCGCGGTGGTACTGAGTGGTGGCGCTGGCGACGGTGCCCTCGGAGGACCAGGCGAAGCGGTAGTCGGCGGACAGCGCGAGGTAGCGCCCCAGGCCGAGGGAGACACGCGGGCCCCCGCTGACGAGGCCCGTGCGCTGGCCACCGGCCTCCTGGCGCAGCAGCAGGGCCACGTCCACGCCCGCGCGCAGGGGAGTGGCGCCGGCCGCTCCGGCCAGCAGCATCACGAAGAGGGAAAGGAAGCGGCTCACGGGAGTCACTCGCAGGAGGTGAAACGGGAGGCCAGTGGCTTCAGCCGGGTGCGGAGGACGGTGCACGCGGCACCGCGCTCCTCGGCCGTCAGGTGGGTCACCAGCGTGTTGGGGAAGGAGGCGAGGGTGAAGGAGTCCTTCTCGAACTTCAGCGCGCGCAGCGTGGCGAGGGTGGCGTCGAGCAGCCGCGCGCGGCCCTCGGGGGTGATGCGGCCCTGGGCGTCCTTGGGCCACAGCTCATAGACGGCCCGGGCCATGAGGGAGCCGTGGAGGTGCGGATCGAAGTCGTCTCCGCCGAGGATGAGCTCCTCCAGGTTGGCCGCGGTGTAGTCACGCGGCTCGGCGAGATCGCGATCGACGTCGGCGGTGGCGCGGATGAAGTCCGGATCTCCCGTGGCCACCAGTCCGAGCAGATCCGCCACGCCCTCGTGCATGGAGGACAGGTGGCGGTGGGCGGCCTCCCAGTCCGTTTCGCCCTCGTGCGGCGCCTCTTTCGCGTCGCCGAACAGCTCCTGGTGGATGACGGCGTGCCCGTACTCGTGCGCCACCACGCCCTCGTTGAGCAGCATGGGCAGGTCGCTGAGCACGAAGGTGGGCACGAGCAGGAAGCACGGCACCAGCGAGACGTAGGCCGCGTTGTCGGTGAACTCGGCGCGGCCATCGCCGGTGATGATGTTGTCGAAGCGCGGGTAATAGAAGATGTCCAGGCGCTTGAGCGGCACGTGGCCGTGGGCGCGCAGCAGCGAGGCCGTCCTGTCCAGGCTCCGGTACAGGCTGAGCGCGTACATCGAGTGCAGATCCCCGGGGACGATGGTGCCGTCTGCCTCGCGCGTGTACTCCAGCGCGAAGGGCGAGCCGCGCACGACGTCGATCTCCCCACCGAGGCTGAGCTGATTCAGCTCGGCGCCCATGCGGAAGTCCAGGTCGCGCCCGCGCAGCTCGCGCAGCGATTCCAGGTTGTCCACCGGGTGCCGGCCGAGCGCGTACTGGCCGGTGGCCTCGTCGCGCGCGAAGACGTACGCCATCACCGAGCCGGAGGTGTCCTCGGGGGCACACCCCACCAGCCCCAGGCACAGGAGCGCCGAGCCGAGGACGCCCCTCCACTTTCCTCTGAGAGCATCGAGCATCACGGGGCTTCGGCCTTAGCATGCCCCTTCGCCCGGGGAGAAGAGCGCCGGCCCGCCTGCCCTGCCTCCGAGCGCCCCCTCCAACCCGGAGAGACGCGGAGCGGTTAAGGTGCAGGAGACATGCTCGCGCTGCTCCGTCTCGTCTCCCTGCGACACATCCTGGGTGCGCCGCTGCGTACCGGCCTCACGGTGCTGGGCGTGGCCGTGGGCGTGGCGACCATGGTGGGCGTGATGTCCATCAACGGCTCGGTGCTGGAGGCCTTCCGCTCCACGGTGGATGCCATCGCCGGGAAGGCGGACCTCACGGTGGCGGGCGCGCAGGTGGGCTTCGACGAGTCCGTGCTGGAGCGGGTGCGGGCGGTGCCCGGAGTGGCGCATGCCTCGGGCTCGATGACGACGATCGCCCCGGTGAAGGGCGCGCCGGGCGAGCGCTTCTATGTCATGGGCGTGGACCTGCTGGATGACGGCCACTTCCGCACCTACGAGGGCGTGGACAGGGAGCTCGGCGTGCTGTCGGACGACCTGGAGTTCCTCAACTCGACGGACCGGATGCTCGTCTCGGAGCGCTTCGCGCGCGAGCACGGGCTGAAGGTGGGGGACGGCTTCCAGCTCATCACCGGGAACGGGCCGCAGGACTTCGTGGTGCACGCGCTGATCCGCGAGGCGGGGCCGGTGAAGGCCTTCGGCGGCTCGGTGGGGGTGATGGACGTGGCGTCGGCGCAGGCGGCCTTCGGGCGCGAGCGGATGCTGGACCGGATCGACGTGGCGGTGGACCCGGCGGTGGGCGTGGAGGCGGTGCAGGCGGCGCTGCGGGCGGCCCTGGGAGGCGCCTTCGAGGTGGAGCGCCCGTCGCGCCGGGGCGGCTCGGTGGCCACCATGGTGCGCAGCTTCCAGATGGGGCTGAACCTGGGCTCCGGGGTGGCGCTGCTGGTGGGGGTGTTCCTCGTCTACAACACCATCGCCATCAGCGTGGTGCAGCGGCGCAGGGAGATCGGGACGCTGCGCGCGCTGGGGGCCACGCGCCTGCGCATCCGCGCCCTCTTCACGCTGGAGTCGCTGGTGCTGGGTGGGGTGGGCACGGTGCTGGGGCTGCCGCTGGGCGTGCTCGTGGGCCGGCTCGCCATCGGCTGGGTATCCAGCGCCATCTCGAGCCTCTACGTGCAGGTGAACGCGAGGGACGTGACGGTGGGCCCGCTGGAGCTGGGGCTGGGCGTGGCGCTCGGGGTGCTGGGCAGTGGCTTCGCGGCCTTGCGCCCGGCGGTGGTGGCGTCGAGCGTGGCGCCCGTGGAGGCGCTGCGCCGGGATGCGGCCCAGGGCGCGGAGGTGCGCGCGCGCTCGTTGCCCACGGTGCTCGGGGTGGGGTGCCTGCTGCTCGTCTACCCGGCCTCGTGGCTGCCGCCGCCCCTGGAGAACCTGCCCGTGGGGGGCTACCTCTCGGTCTTCCTCGTGCTGATGGGGACGACGCTGCTGGCCCCGCTGGTGCTGCGCGTGCTGTGGCGTGTGTACCAGCGCCCGGGCGAGGCATTGCTGGGCGTGAGTGGCCGGCTGGCGGCGGACAACTTCGCGCGCGCGCCCGGCCGCACGGCGGTGCCGGTGTCCGCGCTGGCCATCGGCGTGGCCATGTCCGTGTGCCTCTCCGGCTTCGTGGGCTCGTTCCAGGCCTCCTCGCACCGGTGGCTGGAGCAGTCGGTGCCGGCCGATCTCTTCCTCACCTCCGGGGCCCGCACCGCTGGCAGCCGCAACCAGCCCATGGCGCCGGACCTGGCGGAGCCGCTCGCGGCGCTGCCCGGGGTGGCCCAGGTGGACCTGGTCCGCGTGCTGCCCCATGACGTGCTCGGCCTGCGTGCCTACGTCATCTCCCTCATCCCCGAGATCTACGAGCAGTACGGGCGGCCCGAGCTGCTGGAGGGACGCCTGCCCACGCGCGAGGAGCGGCTGGCCGGGCGGGTCATCATCTCGGAGAACCTCTCGCGCCGGCGCGACCTGCACGTGGGGAGCACCTTCGAGATGTCCACGCCCACCGGTGCGCGCACCTATACGGTGGGGGCCGTGGTGGTGGACTACACCTCGGACCAGGGCGTCGTCTTCCTGTCCCGCGAGGTGTACCAGGCGCACTTCCAGGACGACCGGGTGGACACCTTCGAGCTGTACCTGTCGGACCGCTCGAAGCTGGACGCGCTCCGCCACGCCATCACCGAGCGGTGGGGGGAGCGCCACCAGCTCTACGTGTTGAGCAACGCCGACCTGCGCGAGGAGGCCACCGCGCTGATCGACGATGCCTTCGCCATCTCCTACGCCATGGAGGCGGTGGCGGTGCTGCTGGCGCTGCTGGGCGTGGTGAACACGCTGCTGGCGGCGGTGCTGGACCGGACCCGGGAGATCGGCCTGCTGCGGGCGGTGGGCGCGGCCCGGTCCCACATCGTCCGACTCTTCGTGGCGGAGGCTGCCTTCATCGGCCTGTCAGGAGGGCTCATCGGAGCGCTGGCGGGCCTCTGGATGGGCGTCCTCATCACCCAGGTGATTGGCAGTCAGGCCACCGGATGGAGCTTTTCGTACATTTTTCCCGTCCGCCTGGCCGTGACGATGGGGGTCGCTTCCACCCTGTGCGCCATCCTGGCCGGGCTGTATCCTGCGCGCCGTGCCGCCACCCTGAATGTGGTAGAGGCGCTCGCATACGAGTGAGTCCCATGGTCGCCAATCCGCAGAAACCCTTCCACATCCTCCTGGTCGAGGACGAGCCCGTCATCCGGGAGCTCGTGCGTTCCATGCTGAGCGACGGGGCCGTGGAAGTGGTGTGCGCGGCCAATGGCGTCGAGGGCCTGAAGCTGGCCAAGAGCCGTCCCTTCCAGCTGGTGCTGATGGACGTGGTGCTGCCGCAGCTGGACGGCATCTCGGTGTGCCGGATGCTCAAGAGCGATCCGACGACGTCGAAGGTGCCCGTCTACATGCTCACCGCCAAGTCCAAGAAGTCGGACATGGAGAGCGCCACGCTGGCGGGCGCGGACGGCTACATCCAGAAGCCCTTCAAGGGCGCGGAGCTGATGGCGCTGGTGGAGCGGCTGCGCAAGGTGGCCTGAGCCGGCTCAGGGCAGGCGCGGGTGGAGGTAGCGCGCCAGCAGCAGGAAGTAATCCCAGTCCATATCCTCGAACTCGAGCGCCACGCCCTGCGCCTCGCGGCGGACGATGGTGCACGTGGCGGGGATGTCCCCGATGCCGGGCAGCGGGAGCGTGAGGGTGAGCTGCCGGGTGGTGTCCGGGGGGTGGCCATGCAGGAACAGGCCGGCCATGGACAGGTCGCGCGCCTTGACGAGCACGATGCGCTCGCCGAGGTGCACCTTGACCATCCAGTTGGCCTCCACGCGCGGGTGGTAGCGCTCGGGGGGCCGGGCGGGGGTGGTGGATGGCGTCATGAGGGGGCTCCTCGGGGTGCGACAGGGGACTACGAGTGTGGAGCAGCCCCCGGGGGTCGCAACTTTTCGTCCGGGGCCGTCCACCCGACCGTCCGCGCGTGTGGATGCGCACTCCGCCGCGTGGAGGGCCGGGGGAGGGGGGGCTGACGCCAAGTGCCCGGGATGACTCCGCTCGCCGGCTGGCATGCCGGCTGAAAAGCCCCTGACGCAACCCAAGCGCAGGAGGCTTCACGTGGAGAACGGCAATCGGATTGGCTCGCTGTCCATCACCCCGACGGTGGGCAGGCAGACGCCGCAGAACGACTTCGGCACGGTGTTCGCGCGCACGGCGCAGGAGGTGGTGAGGTCGGGCGCCGGAGTGATGGCATCGCTGGTGCCCGGAGGCCCTGTGGTGAGCGCGGCGGTGTCGAGCATCAGCAAGGTGGTGTCGACGGCGGCGACGGCCCGGAGTGCCTCGGCGATGCCGATGCCCGGGGGGACGGGGGGCGCGGGCGGCGTGACGGGCACCACGGGGCAGGGGGACCAGTGGGATCTGCTCGCGGCCCAGAAGGAGATGCAGGCCGAGGGGATGAAGATGAACCTGGCCTACATGGATCTGCAGAACGACATGCAGAAGGAGAGCCGCGCGCACAACGCCATCTCCAACATCATGAAGGTCCGCCACGACTCCGCGAAAGCGGCCATCAACAACATCCGCTAGGGGGGCACGCCATGGCCATCGACAAGGTGGGGGCGATTGGCGGGGCGGGAGCGACGCCCGCGCTGGAGCCCTCGGGGAAGGCGCGGTTCGGCGAGGTGCTGGAGGGCGTGAAGGGCCCGGGGAAGCAGCCGGGGCCCCGGGTCGCCAGCGAGGGCGCTCCGCAGCTGGCGCCGGCGGACAAGGCCGAGGCGGCGCGCGGGACGTGCAAGGCGGAAGGAGTGGGGCGGGCGACTGCGGGGACCTCGGAGGTCCAGGCCGGGAGCCGGGTGGACTCGGTGCAGTCGGCGCGTGCGCAGCAGGCGGTGCAGGTGTTGGACCGTGTGGGCGAGGCGCAGAAGCGGTTGGACCACATCCTGGCGCTAGCCGAGTCGGGCAGGTCGTTCTCGCCGACGGAGCTGCTGGCGCTCCAGGCCCACGTGTACCGGGCGAGCCAGGAGCTCGATCTCGCCGGCAAGGTCGTCGAGAAGGCGACCGGCGGCGTCAAGCAGGTACTGCAGACCCAGGTGTGAGGAGCTCTCCATGTTCATCCGACGCTGTCTCTTCGTCCTGCTCCTGTGCGCCACCGGGTGCGGGGAGCGCATCCAGCACGGCCTGGACGAGCGCCAGGCCAACGAGTTGCAGACGGTGCTCGTCGAGCGGGGGCTCGACGCGCGCAAGGTGCCCGAGACGGGCAAGAAGCCCACGTGGGCCATCGAGGTGGCCGAGGAGCAGTCCTCGGACGCGGTGCGGATCCTCGCGGAGCTGGGGTTGCCGAGGCCCGCGGCGGAGGAGGGCTGTGACGTCTTCGGCGGGGCGGGGCTGGTGCGCTCTCCGGTGGAGGAGCAGCTGTGCCGGGTGCGGGTGATGGAGCGGGGGATGGAGAAGACGCTGCAGACGGTGGAGGGGGTGATCCTCGCGCGCGTGCACCTGGTGGTGCCTCCGCCGCCGAGGCCCGGGCAGCAGCCGGTGCCCGCGAAGGCCTCGGCCATGCTGCGCGTGGCGCCCGGCCACGCGGAGCAGGTGAAGGGCTCGCGGGAGCTGCTGCGGGCGCTCATCGCCGGAGGGGTGGAGGGGCTCGCCCCCGAGTCGGTGGCGCTCATGGTGGACGAGGTGTCCACGCGGGTGGTGGCGCCCGCGCCGAGCGGCTCTCCGCTGATGCGGATGCGGGTGCTGCTGGCGGTGCTGTCCCTGTTGGTGACGGGGCTGGCCGTGGGGCTGAGTCTGATGACGCTGCGCCTGCGTCACTACCGGGCCAGGGCGGAAGCGAAGCCCGCCGCTCCGTCGGCTCCCGCGCGTCCCGTCGTGGCGGCCGGAGCCGCGCGCAAGGTGGCGTGAGCCTCCTGGAGGATGAGTCATGGAAGCAACGCGTATCATCCGTAGCCCTCGTCCCGGTGCGAAGGGGCTGGGAGACCCGCGGACGGTGGTGGTCCGGGCTCCGGTGAAGCCGCTGCCCGGACCTCCGAAGAGGCCGCCGTGTCCGGAGCCCGTGATGACCCCACCTCGGGTCTCCTTGCCCCTGGAGCGGATTGCCCTGGTGGCCCTGGTGTTCGGGCGGGAGCGGGCGGCGATGCTGCTCGAGGGTTTGAGGGAGCCCGAGGCGCAGCGGGCGAAGGCCTACCTGGCCGGGTTCGCCGTACTCTCCTCGGCGAGGCGGCAGGCGCGGGTGGCGGTGGATTTCGGAGTGCGGCCGGATGCCTCGGCCCGGCTGAGGGCGGTGATGGAGGAGGCTCCAGAAGTGCTGCGGCGGGAGATCTTCCGGAGACTGCCGCCGTATCACCGCAGCCTCTTTCCGGAGCGCGAGGTGGAACCGCCCGGCGCGGCGGCCACCCCGGCGGTGTGCGCGCTGGCCGAGCGGTTGGTTCGCGAAGCCACGCGCTGAGACCCGCCGTCCCGACCCGAGACGCCCCCTGACATCCAACCCCTCGATTTCACACGCGCGGCCGCTGGCATCGGCCGTGAACGGGAGGGGCACGTCCGAAGCACGGAGCGAACCATGCGGAGTCCTGTTGGAGATGGCACCCAGTCCACGACGTTGAAGCCGATGAAGCTGCGCCGGCTCGGCACGCGCCGGCTGTCCCGAGCCCACGTGACGTTGAACGAGCGGCCCGAGGCGGTCCGGCTGGCGAGGAAGGCGCTCGAGCTGGTGTGCGAGTCACTCAGCCAGGAACTGGGCTGTCCCGTCCGGGCGGAGGCGCGGTTGTTGGATGCGGTGGTGATGCCGGCGACGGGGTTGGCGCATACGGCGGCCTTCGCCCTGGTGGATCTGGCGGCCACGGGAGGGACGGCCGTGCTGGAGCTGGAGCCGCCGGTGCTCTTCGCCGCGCTGGAGCGTCTGGCGGGAGCGGAGACGAGCTCCGGACCCATCACGGGCCTGACACGCCTGGAGGAAGCGTCCTTCGCCTTCCTGGGGTTGTCGGCGCTGTGCGCGCTGCGTGAGCAGCGGGAGTTGCAGCGGCGGTTCGGTCCGCGCCTCACGGGGGTGACGATGAACCGCACGGAAGCGCTGGCTCGCCTCGATGCCCGGCAGCGCCACCTGGGTGTGGATCTGATGGTGACGGTGGGGCAGACGACGGCGGGAGGGAGGCTGGTGCTCCCCTCTGTGGTGATCGAGGGAGCGCTGAAGGATCTACCGGTGGCGCGTGAGCCCGCGATCGCACCCGAGGTGAGTGCGGCCCGTCTGCGAGCGCGCTGTCTCGTGGGCCGCACGTCGCTGCCGCGCGAGGCGCTGGAGTTGCTCGGACGGGGGGACGTCGTCCTCTTCGAGGGGCTGCGCCGGGATGGCACGCACCTGGTCGGCCCCGGGCGGCTGGTGCTGCGCGGCTTCGATCTGATGGGGGACTTCACCCCCAAGGGTTTCTCACTGAAACGCGCGCATGTGCGCGCACTACTCCAGGAGTCGGACATGGTGGACGTGAACGGGCGGAGCGAGGGAATGCCCCCGCTGCCGGTGGAGGTGGAGATCGAGCTGACGCGGCTGCTGTTGCCGATCTCCGAGCTGGCGGGGCTCAAGCCAGGCGCGCTGTTGCCGCTGCGCATCAACGCGAGCGAGCCGGTGCTGCTGCGCGTGGGGGACCGGGTGGTGGCGAGGGCGGAGCTGGTGGACATCGATGGTGAGGTGGGGGCCCGCATCCTCACCCTCATTCCGTGAGCACTCCCATGAAGACCCTGCTCGGTTCCGCGTCTCCGCGGACCAAGATGCTCCTGGCGGCCGGGCTTCTCCTGGGCCTGGCTGCACTCGCCCCGCTGGGAGGGATGTCGGCGACCTCGGTGGCCCGGGGACTGCTGGGGGCCATGGCCCTGGTGGGGCTTGGCTGGTGGCTCATGCGCCGAGGACGGACCGAGTCCCGCTTCGAGCTCTCCGAGCCGATGCGGGTGGTGTCCCGGACGGGGCTGTCCCAGCGCTGCGGACTGGCGCTGGTGGAGGTGGAGGGATGCCGCTACCTCGTGGCCTATGGAGACTCCTTCGCGGAGATCCGCCGGGCACGTACTCCCGTGCGAGTGAAGGCCCGGTCGCGCCGCAAGGTGGTGTCTCTCGTGCGGGGTCGGGAGACCGTGTCATGAGCCGCATGGTTCTCGTGGCGGGCGTCCTCGCTCCCGGGCTGGCCCTGGCGGCGGAGCCGTCGCTCTCGCAGATGTCCTTCGCCGGCAGCCCGGTGTCGATGATGGGGATGCTGGCGTTGATGTCGCTGCTGCCCTTCGCGGTGCTGATGCTGACCAGCTTCTCGAAGATCGCCGTGGTGCTGTCGCTGGCGCGCTCGGCGATGGGAACACAGCAGGCGCCGCCGACCATCGTCCTCACGGGGCTGGCCGCGGTGCTGACGGGTCACATCATGGCGCCGGTGATGGAGCGCATGTACGACGTGGGGCAGGCCGTCTACCAGGACGTCGGCACGGGTGCGCAGATGCTCAGCGCCGCGGGCAAGGTGACCGAGCCGCTGCGCACCTTCCTGGTGAAGCATGGCAGCCCGGAGGAGCGGGCGCGCTTCCTGGACCTGGCACGTGAGCTGAGGCCGCCGGAGGAGGCCGACCAGGTCCACGAGGAAGACCTCTTCGTGGTCATCCCGGCCTTCGTCATCACCGAGCTGAAGGAGGCCTTCCAGATCGGCTTCCTCGTCTTCCTCCCGTTCCTGGTGCTGGACATGGTCGTGGCCAACGTCCTGCTGGCGCTCGGGATGCAGTCGCTGTCCCCGAGCCAGGTGAGCCTGCCCTTCAAGATCCTCCTCTTCGTCGCCGTGGATGGATGGTCGCTGCTCGCGCGCGGCCTCATCCTCGGCTACCGGTGATGCCATGACCCAGGACGTCCTGCTGTCGCTGGGCCGCGAGGCGCTGCTCCTGATGGTCCTCGCCTCGCTGCCGCCCGTCGGGGCCAGCCTGGTGGTGGGCTTCTTGATGAGCCTCTTCCAGGCCACCACGCAGTTGCAGGAGAGCACCCTCACGGTGGTGCCCAAGCTGTGCGCGGCGGTGCTGGCGCTGGTGGTGGCCGGGCCATGGATCGCCGGCCAGCTCACCCTCTTCACGCAGCAGGTGCTGCGGGTCATCGCGGAGGTGGGCGGATGAACCTCGAGCTCCTTCACGCCCGGCTGGAGCTGCTGGGCCCGAGCGTGGTCGCGGTGGCCCTGTGCTCCGCGCGGCTGCTGCCGGTGGCCTTCCTCTGCCCGCTGTTGGGAGGACAGGCGGCTCCGACGACGGTGAAGCTCGCCTTGGTGTTGAGCCTCGCGCTCTTCCTGCACCATGTGGCGGGAGTGGCTCTGTCCGAGCCGGTGGAGACGCCGCTGCAACTGGCCGCCCTGGCGATGAAGGAGCTCACCTACGGCACGTCCGTGGGTCTGGTGGCGGCGCTGCCCTTCGACGCCGCGCGGATGGGAGGGCGCTTCATCGATCTCTTCCGGGGCACCTCGGCGGAGGCGAGCCTGCCGGTGGCGGGGACGCGCGAGTCGGCCACGGGAGATGCGCTCTACCAGCTCCTCGTCGGACTGGTGGTGACGGGGGGATTCATGCCCGTCGTCGTCTCGGGGCTGGTGCGGGGCTTCGGATGGGTGCGGCTGGGCACGTACGTGCCCACCGAGGCGGCGGTGATGCACGTGGTGGGGCTGGCTGGGGGCGCGATGGCCACGGGGCTCGCGGTGGGAGCACCCATCGCCGCGGCGGTGATGGCGGTGGACTGCCTGCTGGGCATGGTGTCGCGCGCCGCGCCCCAGGTGAACCTCCAGGACGTGGGCGCACCGCTGCGCATCCTCGCGGGAGGGTCGTTGCTGTGGCTCGGACTGGGCATCCTCTGTGAGCGGCTGCTGGCGAGCTTCCTCTCGGTGGTCACCGCGCTGCTCCAGCTTGGGCAGGTGGCGCGGTGAGCGAGAAGACGGAACAACCCTCGGCGAAGCGTCTGCGCGATGCGCGCCGCAAGGGACAGATTCCGCGCAGCCGTCTCCTGTCCTCCAGCGTGGTGACGTTCGGAGGACTGCTCGGCCTGAGCCTGTCGGCGCCAACGGGGTTCGCGCGGCTGAAGGAGTGGACGGCCCGGCTGATGCTGCATCAGGAGTCCACGGGAGCGTGGCAGGAGGCGGGTTGGGTGATGGTGCTCCTGGCGGGGCCCGCGCTCGGTGGGGCGCTGGTGGCGTCTCTCGGGGTGTCCGTGGCCACGGTGGGCTTCGAGCTGAGCACGGAGCATGTGACGCCGAAGCTCGAGCGCATCAATCCTGCGGAGGGTTTGAAGAAGCTCTTCAGCGTGAAACCCTTCATCGAGGTGGGCAAGGCCCTGCTCGTGGCGGCGGTGGTGGTGTGGCTCGTCTGGAGCGCGGCCGTGGAGGCGGGGCCGGACGTGCTCCGCTCGGCCTGGCTGGAGGGAACGCTGGGGCTGGAGCTCGCCCTGGGCCTGCTCGGACCGCTCGTCATCCGGCTCGCGTGCGTCCTCATGGTGTTGGGGGTGGGGGACTACGCGCTCGCGCGGCGGCGGCACGTGAAGGAGCTGATGATGACGCGCGAGGATGTGAAGCGGGAGCACAAGGAGAGCGAGGGCGACCCGCACCACAAGAGCCAGCGCAAGGCGCTGCACCGGCAGTTGGCCGCAGGAGGCGCGGCACGCGGGGTGCAGAAGGCGAGTGTCGTGGTCGTCAACCCTACGCACATCGCGGTCGCGCTCCGCTACGCCACGGAGGAGTGTGAGGCGCCCTATCTCGTCGCCAAGGGGCGCGAGCAGGACGCTTTCAAGTTGAGGCGCGAGGCCGAACGGCTCGGAATCCCAGTGGTTCGGGACGTGCCGCTGGCCCGCAGCCTCATTCACTACGACGTCGGCGAGGAGATCCCCGAGGAGCTGTACCAGGCCGCCGCAGCGGTCCTCCGGGTGGCGCAGGAGTCGCAGGACGTGGACGACCGTCCACGGAGGCAGATGTCATGAACCAGTTGGTGAAGCTTCTCATGAGGGCTCGCAAGTCCTCGGACGTGGTACTGGCCGTGGCGATGGCCGCGGTGTTGGGTGCGCTCATCATCCCGTTGCCACCCTGGCTGCTGGACATGGGGCTGGCCATCAACCTGGCGGCGGCGGTGGCACTGCTGGTGGCGGCGCTCTACGCCCGGGACGCGCTGAAGGTGACGTCCTTCCCGACGCTGCTGCTGTTCACCACGCTGTTCCGGCTCGCGCTCAACGTGTCGTCCACGCGGCTGGCGCTCGCGGAAGGGCACGCGGGAGAGATCATCCAGGCCTTCGGTGAGTTCGTGGTGCGGGGCGACTACGTCGTTGGCGCGGTCATCTTCGCCATCCTCACGCTGGTGCAGTTCCTCGTGGTGGCCAAGGGCGCCGAGCGCGTGGCCGAGGTCTCCGCCCGCTTCACCCTGGACGCGATGCCGGGCAAGCAGATGTCCATCGACGCGGACCTGCGCGCGGGAGCCATCGATCAAGCGCAGGCCCGCCGCCGGCGGCGCGACCTGGAGCGCGAGTCCCAGATGTTCGGCGCCATGGATGGCGCGATGAAGTTCGTGAAGGGAGACGTCATCGCGGGCCTGGTCATCGTCGCGGTGAACCTCCTGGGCGGTATCTGCATCGGCATCCTCCAGAATGGGATGACGATGGCCGAGGCGGCCTCCACCTACGCGCTCATCGCCATCGGTGATGGCCTGGTGTCGCAGATTCCCTCGCTGTGCATCGCGGTGGCGGCGGGCCTCGTCGTCACGCGCGTGGCCTCGGAGAAGGAGGAGGACTCGCTCGGTTCGGAGATTGGTTCGCAGCTCTTTGGCGAGGCCAAGGCGCTCTGGGTGGTGGCCGCGCTCTGCGTGGCCCTCGCCGCGATGCCGGGCATGCCGCACCTGACGTTCCTCGGGCTGGGGGCGGCCCTGGGAGGCCTCGCGCATGCCCTCAAGAGTGTGAAGGCCGCCGCGATGGAGGAGGAAGCCGCCGCGGCCCGGGTCGGGGGCAAGCCCGAAGCGGGTGCGGCGGCCCAGGGGGGTCCGGGCGCTCCCCCGGAGAGCGTGGCGGCGCCGGTGGGAGTGACTCCGCTGACGGTGGATCTCGCGCCGGACCTCACCCCGATGGCGCAGGAGCAGGGCGGTGCGTTCGTGCACCAGGTGCTCAACCGGGTGCGGGACGAAGTCTTCTACGAGCTCGGCGTGCGCGTACCGGGCATCCGGGTGCGGACCGAGGCCGCGTATCTGCCCGCGGGGACCTACCGCATCCTGGTGGATGAAGTGCCCGCCGGCATGGGGCAGGTCGTCCCTGGAGCGCTCTACGCGGTGGCGCAGCCGGAGGAACTGGCCTTTCTGGAGCTGAAGGGGGAGCCGGCCGTGGAACCTTCCACCGGCAGGCCCATCAGCCGCGTGCCAGCGGACGGGCGCGCGCGTCTGGAGATGGCGCAGGTCCCGGTGCGAAGCGCCGGGGAACTCATCGCCGAGCACCTGCGCAGCATCATCCGCGGCCGCGCGGCGGGGTTCCTGGGCATCCAGGAGGTGCAGGGGCTGCTGGATGGGCTCGAGGCGCAGGCTCCCACGCTGGTGAAGGAGGCGCTCCAGAAGGTCCCGCTGCCGCTGCTCACCGAGGTGCTGCGCAAGCTGGTGGAGGAGCAGGTGAGCATCCGGAACATGCGCGCCATCCTCGAGGCGCTGGTGGCGCCCACCACCGAGGGGGATGCCACGGCCCTGGCCGAGCGCTGCCGCCAGGCGCTGTACCGCTACCTCAGCCACAAGTTCGCCCCGTCCGGGCCGCTCTTCGCCTACCTCGTGGATCCGGAGATCGAGGAGACCCTGCGCGCCGCCGGGCCACGCGGACCGGCGCCTTCGCCGGAGCGGGTGGCGGAGATCCTGGAGGGGGTGAAGCGCATCGCCTCGGGCGGGCAGACCGTGCTGCTCACCGCGCCGGATGTCCGGCGCACCCTGCGCAAGCTGTGCGAGGGCGCCTTCCCGGACGTCGCGGTGCTCACCTACGGCGAGCTGGACATGAACCTGCAGATCCGCCCGCTGGGGCGGCTGTCACCCGCCGCCCTGGGGCGCTGAGCGGAGGCTAGTAGCTGGTGCCGCTGCCGCTCTTGGGATCGAACGAGATGTCGGACTGCGGGGTCTGCGGGGCCGGGCGGTTGACCCGGTCACGCAGCTCCTTGCCCGTGCGGAAGAGCAAGCCTCGCTTGGGCTTCACGGGGATGATCTGCCCCGTCTTGGGATTGCGGCCCTGGTAGCCCTGGTAGTTCTTCACGTGGAAGGCGCCCAGCCCGCGGATCTCGATGTTCTCGCCGCGGCACAGGGCCTCCTTCATGGACTCGAAGATAGTCTCGACCGTCGCCTCGGCCTGCTTCTGGGTCATCCCCTTCTTGGAGACGAGGACGTTGATCAGATCGGACTTCAGCATCGCATGCTCCCGCAAACCGCCTAACCCCTCGGAAACAGGGCGCATGGCCCGTGGTCGAATCCCGGAAACATAACAGAACGAATGCCGCGTGCAAGCCACGAGGCCCGCCAACCTCCCAGAAACGTTACGGATTTCCGCTTCCCGTCGCCGCCACGGCCGGCTCCGGGGGGGCAGCCGCCGCCACCTCCGCGAGCCCGGGGCGCACCAGGATGGCGAGGTCCAGCCACCGGGTCCGGCGCAGGACGTCGAGGCCGGCCCTGTCGGACTCCCCGAAGAAGGCCTCCAGGGGCTCGAAGCCCGGGGCGCGCGGGGTGTTCCAGGCCTGGGGCTCGACGGGGTTGTAGACGCCGTGGACGGCGAGCGTCAGGTCGGCCAGGGTGAGCTCGGCGGGGGGACGGGCCGGTAGGATGCCTCCCTTTCGCTGGCGCTCGATGAGCCCCGCCCGCTCCATGTCGTCCACCACCTCGTGGACGAGTGACTCGGCGACCCGGAGTCGGAGGGCCAGGTCCCGGGGAAGGGGAGGTGTTCCGCCGTCGAACCACACCAGCGTGGCTTCCTGCGCCACCCGTGCGGCCACCAGCTCCCGGGCCCGGGGATGGGTGCCAAAGGCCCACAGCGAGTCCCGGAAGGTGGCGTGCTCCACCGCGTACGAGAGGCGTCCGCCGGTGAGGATGAGGAGCCAGTCCACGTACAGCCACGCGAGGAACATGGGCAGGGCGCCCAGCGAGGCATAGAGCGGGTTGTGGCGGAAGCTGTACGCGGCCGCCCCCGTGTACACATGCCGCGCCACCCACCAGGCCAGGCCCGCCACCAGTCCGCCCGCCAGCGCCGAGCGGAAGCGCAGGTGGGTGTTGGGCGTCACGTAGTAGAGGATGGTGAGCCCGATGACTCCCGTGAGCGGAGACAGGGGCCCGAAGAGCTGCTCGGAGAGGCGCAGGAAGACGGGGGCCTGGGTCTCCTGCAGGAAGGAGCGCACCTCGCCCGTTCCCGCGAACGAGATGGCCAGCAGCAGCGGCCCCAGCAGCAGCAGCCCCGCGTAGATGAGCGCGCGCAGCAGCCACGGGCGGTTGTTCTTCACGCCCCAGATTTCATTCAGCGACTCGTCGATGTTGTGCAGCAGCGAGCCCGCGGAGAAGAGCAGCCCGAGGAAGCCCGCGCTCCCGATGGCCGTCGTGTGTCCCGGTTGCAGGAATCGCTGGAGGAACGCCGCCGACTCCTCGCGCACTCCGGGGGCCAGCACCGCGAAGATGATCTCCCGGAGTCGCAGCTGGACGGCCTGCTGGTGGTAGGCCCCCAGCAGTGCCACCACCACCGTCAGCAGTGGCACCAGGGAGAAGACGCTGATGTAGGTGAGCGCCGCCGCTCGCAGGCGGATGTTCTCGCCCAGGAAGCCCCGCGCCAGCGAGCGCACCGCCAGCAGCGTGTCCACGGCGAAACGGCCCGGGCGCGTCTGTCCCAGGGGCTCCCAGGTGCGGCGGGCCCACCGGAACGCGCTGGCGCGCAGTCGCTGCACGGAGAGAAGGGAGAAGGACCGCATCCGGTGGCGACAGGGTAGCCAATGCCGGGGCGGTCCGGCCAGTGGGGGAGGGTACTCACGGACCCGAGCAGGTGGGTCCGGTACCCTCACCCCGTCCCTCTCCCGGAGGGAGAGGGGAGAGCGGGCTCAGGTGTTGTCGCTGGACCCGTTGCCGTTCCCGTTTCCGGACGACGTCGGGGGCGTGCTGCCCGCGGCGGGCTGCTCTCCGCCTGCCTGCTGCTGGGCCTGGGCCTGCTGCTGCCCACGCCCCTCCCGCTGCTCGGGCCGACGCTGCTGCTCGCCCCGGTTGCGGTCACGGTCGCGGTTGCCTCCCCGGTCACGGTCACCCCGGTTGCCACCCCGATCTCGGTCGCGGTTGCCACCCCGGTCACTCCGCTCACGGTCGCCGCGGTTGCCACCCCGGTCGCCCCGCTCACGGTCGCGGTCACGGTCCCGGTCGCGGCCACCACCGCCCTCGCGGAAGCCACGCTCGCCACCGCCACTCTCCGGCCGGCGCTGCATGGACAGCTCGCCATCGCCCGAGCCCGGCGACGAGGCCACCTTGTGGTCCCCGCCCTGCGCGCTGCGGCCGTAGATGTCGTACTGCTCGCGGTGGTAGTTCTGCTGCGCCTTCACCTGGATGGATTTGTTGTAGCGGTCCATCAGGTGCCGCAGCTCCTGCCGCTCCTCGCCCTGGAGCAGCCGCGCCACCTCGGCGTTGCAGTTGATGACCAGCGTCGGGTCCTTGTAGCCCGGCGCCTCGCGGCGGATCTCCCCGAAGATCTCGTAGGCCACCGTGGTCGCCGTCTTCACGAAGCCCTTGCCGTCGCAGTACGGGCAGTCCTCGTGCAGCACCCGGCCGATGGACTCGCGCACGCGCTTGCGCGTCATCTCCACCAGGCCCAGCTCGGAGATGCGCAGCACGTTCGTCTTCGCCTTGTCCCGGCCCAGCGCCTCCTGCAGCGACTTGAAGACCTTGTCCCGGTTCTGCGGCTTCTCCATGTCGATGAAGTCGCAGATGATGATGCCGCCGATGTTGCGCAGCCTCAGCTGGTAGACGATCTCCTTGGCAGCCTCGACGTTGATCTTGGTGATCGTCTCCTCGAGGCTCTTCTTGCCGACGTAGCGGCCCGAGTTGACGTCGATGGCGGTGAGCGCCTCGGCCTGGTCGATGATGAGGTAGCCGCCGCTCTTGAGCCACACCTTGCGCTGGGTGGCGCGCTGCAACTCGTGCTCGATCCCATACGCGTCGAAGATGGGCTCTTCCGACTCGTGCAGCACCACCCGGTCCTTGAGCGCCGGGTCCTGTGCGTTCACGAAGCCGAGGATGCGCTCGTACTCCTCGCGGTCATCGACGACGAGCTTCTCCACGTCGTGGGCGAAGAGGTCGCGCGTGGCGCGCAGGATGAGGTCCAGGTCCGGGTGCAGCAGGCCGCCGCCGCCGCGCTTCTCGTTGCGGCGCACCACCTGGTTCCACACCTCGATGAGGAAGCGGATGTCGCTCTCGAGCTTCTCCTGCGGCACGTTCTCCGCCACCGTGCGCACGATAAAGCCCGTCCCGGGGGGACGCAGCCGGTCGACGATCTCCCGCAGGCGCTTGCGCTCCTTCTCGTTGGAGATGCGGCGGCTGATGCCCACGTGGTCCACCGTGGGCATGAACACCAGGTGGCGGCCCGGGATGGAGATGTGCGAGGTGAGGCGCGCGCCCTTGGTGCCGATGGGATCCTTGGAGATCTGGACCACGACCTCCTGGCCCACCTTCAGCAACTCCTCGATCTTCGCCGTCTTGCGCGGCTTGGACTTCTCCTCGTCGCGCTTGCGCTGCTGCTCCTCGCGCTGCTTGCGGCCCTTGTCCTTCTCCCGCTCCTTCTCGCGCTCGCGGTCCTTGTCCTTCTGCTCGCGGCGGGCCTCGCGGGCCTCACGGGCGGCCTCGCGGTTCTCGCGCGGGGCGCGGCGCTCACCGGCGGCCGTCTCGGGACGCTGCTGCGGGGCGGCCTCCGCCGGAGTGGGGGCGGCCACGGCACCCGGCTCGCTCTGGGGCACGAGCGCCGGCTCGGGCTGCAGCGCCAGGGCCACCGAGCCCTCGGTGGCGGGCATCGCCGGGGCAGTCTCGGCAGCCGCCTGGGCCGCGACGCTCACGGGCGCGGACTCCACCGGCGCCACGGAGATGTTCATCGGCTCGGGCGAGGCCGAGGCCTCGACGGTCACCGGCTCGGCCGACCCGGTCGCCGTGACGGCGATGGGGGCGGGCTGCTCGGCGGGTTGCTCCGGCGTCTCGGCCGTGGGCGCGGGCTGCGGCTCGGCGAGACGCTCCGGCTCCTCGGTCCGCGGCGCGGGCTGCTCGGCGCGCACCTCGGGAGGGGCTCCCACGGGGTCGGGCATCTCGCCACCACTCTTGGCGGCGTGCTCGTGCACCTCGGCTTCCACGTCGGCGCCGGCCTCGTGAGCGGCCTCGGCGGCAACGGCCTCGGACTCCTCCGGCACGTCCGGGGCGTCTTCGTCGTGCTCGCCCTCGGTCAGCTCGAACTGGGCGCGGGCGAAGTCCGGGTCGTAGACGACGTCACTGACGTAGAGGAAGGCCGCCTTCTCGAGTCCGATGTCCACGAAGGCCGCCTGCATGCCCGGGAGAACCCGGACGACACGGCCCTTGTAGATGTTACCGACGATTCCCTTGTCCTTCTTACGCTCGAGGTAGAACTCCGCGATGTGACCGCTCTCGACGAGGGCCACGCGGGTCTCCCGGCCCGCCGCGTTGATGACGAGGATGCTGCTCATTGACCAGTCCTGGGCGCGCGCGCGGATGCGTGAGCTCCGGCGGACGGGAGGCGACGGCGTCTCCCGCTTCCGAGCGCGCTGCGAGGGGAGAGGCGGGCCCGGCTCCTCCGCGCGCACGGACGAAGGTCGGCCCGGGTGTCCGGGAGCCGGCTGTGTCCGCGCGGGTGGGGGTTGAGGGGACCACGACCTGCTCCTCCGAGTTCATGTCGCCCCGCGTTGTCCGGCACCCTGCCAGGCGGGGACTCACTTCCAATCGAGCGCTCCGAGGGCCCCTGGCGCTCGTGCCGCCCCGCCTCTTCCTTCCTCACCCGGTCGGTGCCCATCCGCGGGCGCCTTGGGGGGGCGATAGAAGCTCGGTGCAGCCGGCGCGCCCTGGTGTCTGGGAACGCACCCGTCTCAAAAATCAAGAATCCATGGACCCCAAACGCCCCGCCCCTGGCGGAACGTCCCAAGGTCCGAAAACACCAAAAGGTTTTCACGCCTGATACGACCTGTAAAGGCGAGACATGGAAAATGTCGGCCGGTCGGCAGCTCGGGAAGCCCTCCGGATGGGGGGCAGGGGCCCAGGCTCGGGGGTCAGGCCTGGGCGGTCGGCAGCCGCTTGCGGTTCTCCGGCTTGTCCAACCGGCCCCGGGGGCGGCGCACCAGACGCAGGCCGGTCCAGGTGCTGTCGATGAGGCACAGCTTGTTGTCCACCATGCCGATGTCGAGCGCGGCCTGGCGGATGAAGTCCTCGGAGAGGGACGTCTTGATGCCCTCGCCGCTGGGCCAGCACACCCAGATGCCGCCGGTGAGGGCCATGGCGCGCGACAGGGCCGGCAGGCGCTGGACGAGCTCGTGCGCGTCCTGGGTGAAGAAGAGGATGACGTCCAGGCCCGTCTGGGCGGTGATGAGGAACTCCACGCCATCGGGCAGGGGGTTGAGCCGCTGGACGAAGCCCCGGGGTGGATTGATGACCGAGACCTTGCTGCCCGCCTTGATGCCGAGCATGGCCGGCAGAGAAGCCATCGCGTAGGGGTTCATGAGCTGCGCTCCACGGTGAAGGTGCTGAACTCCCCGCGCGCCTCCGAATCGACGCGCTCCACGTCCGTCACCCGGGCCTGGGGTGGGCCCCGGTGGCACCAGGTGACGAATGCCTCGAGGGCCTCGGGCGCTCCCTCGACCACTGCCTCGACGGACCCGTCCGAGAGGTTGCGCACCCAACCCGTCAGGCCGAGGCGTACGGCCTCGGTGCGGGCGCTCTCCCTGTAGAACACCCCTTGCACCTTCCCTCGAATGCGGAGGCTTGCTCGCCGCCTGTCCATGGTGCCGGCCCCTACCCTCTGGCGTCCGTCTGAAGCAGCTGCAGGAACGCCTGCTCGTCCAGGATTCTTAGCCCGAGTTCCTGGGCCTTCTTCAGCTTGCTGCCCGCATCCTCGCCCGCCACCACGATGTCAGTCTTGCGCGAGACACTTCCAGACACCTTACCGCCCCGGCGTTCGATTTCCTCCTTGGCCTGCTCGCGGCTCATCCCGGTCAGGCCGCCGGTGAGCACCACCGTCTTGCCGGCGAAGGTGCCCGTCTTGACGACGCGGGGAGCGGCGGGGGTGATTCCGGCCTCGAGCAGGGCATTGATGGCGTCGCGGTTCTGCGGCTCGCGGAAGAAGGCGTGGATGACCTGGGCCATGGTGGGGCCCACGTCCTTGACGCGGGTGATGTCCTCCAGGCTGGCCTCGTACAGCTGGCGGACGTCCGGGAAGGACTCGGCGAGCGTCTTGGCGGTGGCCTCGCCCACGTGGCGGATGCCGAGCGCGTAGAGGAAGCGGGGCTGGGTGGTCTGCTTGGAGCGCTCGATGTTGGCCAGCAGGTTGTCGGCGCTCTTCTCGCCCATGCGCTCCAGCTCAAGGAGCCGGCCCCGGGTGAGGTGGTAGAGGTCCGCGAACGTCTTCACCAGCCCCTTCTCCACGAGCTGGCCGGCCAGCTTCTCGCCCAGGCCGTCGATGTCCATGGCGGTGCGCGAGGCGAAGTGGCGCACCTTCTCCACCATCTGCGCGGGGCAGGTGGCGCCGGTGCAGCGGATGATGGCGCCCTCCTCGTCCCGCACGGCCGCCGCGTGGCAGACGGGGCACTGGCGGGGGAACTCGAAGGGCTGGGCGTCCGGGGGACGCTTGGACTCCACCACCTTCACGATTTCGGGGATGACGTCCCCGGCGCGGCGGATGAAGACGGTGTCGCCCTTGCGCACGTCCTTGCGGCGCAGCTCGTCCTCGTTGTGCAGGGTGGCGCGGCTGACGGTGACGCCGCCCACCTTCACCGGCTTGAGGTGCGCCACCGGCGTGAGCGCGCCCGTGCGGCCCACGTACACCTGGATGTCCTCGACGAGCGTGGCCTCCTCCTCGGGGGGGAACTTGTAGGCCACGGCCCAGCGGGGGCTCTTGGAGACCTGCCCCAGCCGCTGGCGCAGGTCCTCCGAGTCCACCTTCACCACCATGCCGTCCACCTCGAAGGGCAGGGCATGGCGGCCCTCGACGGACCTGCCATACTGCTCGCGCACCCCCTCCACCCCCTCCACGCGCACGTACCGGTTCACCGGCAGCCCGAGCGACTTGAGGTACTCGAGCTTCTCCGTGTGCGAGCGGAAGGCGGGCACGCCCTCACCGGGCACGCACTCGTACAGGTAGATGGAGAGCGGGCGCGAGGCGGTGATGCGCGGGTCCAACTGCCGCAGGCTGCCGGCGGCGGCGTTGCGGGGGTTGGCGAAGAGCGGCTCGCCCTCCTGCTCCCTCGAGTCGTTGAGCTTCTTGAAGTCCTTCTTGGAGATGAAGACCTCGCCGCGCACCTCGAGGCCCCCGGGCACCTTCACCCCGTCCTGCGGCAGCAGCTCCATGGGAAGGCTGCGGATGGTGCGCAGGTTGGCGCTGACGTCCTCGCCCTCGGTGCCGTCGCCCCGGGTGGCGCCCCGGGTGAAGCGCCCGTGCTCGTAGTGCAGGGTGACGGCCAGGCCATCGAGCTTGGGCTCGCACACATAGGCGACCTGCGCCAGCCCCGTCTGGCGGCGGATCCGCTCGTCGAAATCGGAAAGCTCTTCGTGGTTGAAGACGTTGGCCAACGAGAGCATCGGGACGCGGTGGACCACCTTCTCGAACTTCTCGGCCGGCGAGCCACCTACCCGCTGGGTCGGCGAGTCCGGGGTGATGAGGTCGGGGTGGCGGGCCTCCAACTCCTGCAGCTCCCGCATCAGCCGGTCGTATTCCGCGTCGCTGACCTCCGGTGAGTCGAGCACGTAGTAGCGGTGGTTGTGGTGGGCGAGCTCGCGGCGGAGCTGCTCGGCTCGGGAGGCGTCGGCGGTCTTCGAGGAGTTCACGGATGAAGGCTCGGCGGATGAACTGAATTGATTCGGGGCGTCGGCTGCCTGATTGGGCAGGAAGCGAGGATGCCTTGACAGCTCCGGAGGTGGTCAATAACCTCTTGCAGCGGCTCATGAGGGTTGTTGTCGCACCTCAGGCGCCATCTCTTCCCTGTACATGGTTCCACCACCCGCGAGGTCCCGGCAAGAAGGGATCCAGGGTGACCCTCTGAGGGCGTTTCGCGTTTCGCGTACCCCACGGACATCTTCCACGACATTCCCGTGCGCGCCCCACAATCAGGGCGCCCGCCAGTAGCCCCCCCAATCACATGGCCAAAGCCCGTTCCCCCAAAGAGAAGGTCCTGGACACCGCAGTCATCGAGGCCGAAGAAGAAAAGCCCAAGCGTCGCACGACGCGGGCCAAGGCCGCCGACCGGGACGATACCGACAAGCCCTCACGCCGCCGGACATCCGCCCGTCGGGAAGAGGACACCGAGTCCGAGGCTGCCTCGGAGGCCGTCGCCGAGACGCCGCGCCCGGTGCTGACGCCGATTCCCTCCCACCCGGTCCGGGACGAGGAGTACCAGGAGGTCCGCGCCCAGGCCACGCACGAGGAGCCCGCCGCGCAGCCGGCGGCCCCCGAGCCGGTCGAGGCGCCGGTGGTCACCGAGGTGACGCGTGACGGCGCCCCCATGCAGGTCATCAAGCTCAATGACCTGAAGCGGATGAAGATCACCGACCTGGCGAAGATGGCCCACGACTTCAACATCGAGGGTTATCAGGGTCTCAAAAAGCAGGATCTCATCTTCGCGCTGCTGTCGGGCATCGCGGACAAGAAGTTCGAGGTACACGCCGAGGGCGTGATGGAGCTGCTGAGCGACGGCTTCGGCTTCCTGCGCAGCTCGGACAGCGACTACCAGCCGAGCCCGGACGACATCTACGTGTCGCCGTCGCAGGTGCGCCGCTTCAACCTGCGGCCGGGCGACACGGTGACGGGCCCCATCCGCCAGCCGCGCGAGGGCGAGCGCTTCTTCGCGCTGCAGAAGGTGGACAAGGTCAACTTCGCCGACCCGCTGTCCGAGGCGGCGCGCGAGCGCATCCTCTTCGACAACCTCACGCCGCTCTACCCCACGCGCAAGCTGAAGCTGGAGCACGAGGGGTCGGAGATGACGACGCGCATCATCGACCTGTTCTGCCCCATCGGCCTGGGCCAGCGCTGCCTCATCGTGGCGCCGCCGAAGGCCGGTAAGACGGTGCTGCTGCAGAACATCGCGCACGCCATCTCGAAGAACCACCCGGACGTCTACCTCATCGTGCTGCTCGTGGACGAGCGCCCCGAGGAAGTGACGGACATGGAGCGCAACGTGCGTGGCGAGGTGGTCAGCTCCACCTTCGACGAGCCGGCCACGCGTCACGTGCAGGTGGCGGAGATGGTCATCGACAAGGCCAAGCGCCTGGTCGAGCAGAAGTACGACGTGTGCATCCTGCTGGACTCCATCACCCGTCTGGCGCGCGCCTACAACACGGTGGTGCCGGCTTCGGGCAAGATTCTGTCCGGTGGTGTGGACGCCAACGCGCTGCACAAGCCCAAGCGCTTCTTCGGCGCCGCGCGCAACATCGAGGAGGGCGGCAGCCTCACCATCATCGGCACCGCGCTCATCGACACCGGCAGCCGCATGGACGAGGTCATCTTCGAGGAGTTCAAGGGCACCGGTAACTCGGAAATCGTCCTGGACCGGAAGCTGATGGAGAAGCGCATCTTCCCGACGCTGGACATCAACAAGTCCGGTACGCGTAAGGAGGAGCTGCTGCTGACCCCGTCGGACCTCATCCGCATCACGGCGCTTCGTCAGGTACTGCACCCGTTCACGCCGATCGACGCGATGGAATTCGTGCTCAAGCATATGCGTCCGACCGCTTCGAACGCCGAATTCCTCGGCTCGATGAACCGGTAAGGAGTCGACATATGCGCCGCACCCGCTCTGTTCCACTCGCCGCCCTCGTCTTGGGGGCGGTGCTCGCAGGGTCCGCCGGGTGCGGTCCAATAGAGGGGGACTTCGGCATCACCCCGGAGCCCCTGTCCAACCGCGTCTGCTACGAGGACGCGGACTGCATGGGGAACGCGTGCTGCGGCGAGGGCACCAACCCCACCCACGTCCAGGACGGGCCGAACTGCGCCAACGTGCGGTGCTCTGGGACGTGTCCGGTGAACGGCATCGACTGCGGGCGTTGCCTCGTCATCTGCCGGGACTCGCGGTGCGAGGCCGCCTGTAGCGGCTGAGGCCGCTTCGTTCCCTGCTCTTTCCGAACGCGGAGCTCGAGTCAGACCCTCTCCCTCTGGGAGAGGGACGGGGTGAGGGTCTACCGTTCTCTTCTCGGGTTGCCCGGTCGAGGCACGGTGGAATGAGGGGAACACCCTCACCCTAGCCCTCTCCCAGAGGGAGAGGGGACACACACGGATTCAGCCTGTGTGACTCAGGGCTACTTCGACGGCTCTGCCTTCTCGAGCTGCACCTCGGCCAGCGTGGGCTGGGCCTTGAGGCGGGCGTAGTCGAAGCAGGCCACCACCAGCGAGGCCACGGGCACCGCGAAGAGCGCACCCACCAGGCCGAACATCTTCTCCCCGGCGATCAGGCTGAAGGCCACGATGACCGGGTGGATGCGCGCCGCCGAACCCATGATCTTCGGGTTGAGGAAGTACGCCTCCAGCGCGTGGATGCCGATGATCCACAGCAGGATGGCGACGCCCTTCTGGAAGCCGTCGGCCAGCGCGATGAGCACGATGGGCACCGAGCTGAGGATCGTCCCGAAGATGGGGATGAGGCTGAAGACCGTGGCCACCGTGGCCAGCAGGAAGGCGAACTTCACCCCGAACAGCAGCAGCCCCACGAAGGTGAGGACGCCATTGACCAGGCAGATGGTCACCTGTCCGCGCACCACGCCGGACAGCGAGCGATCGATCCGCTCCAGCAACAGCTTCGCGTCGGTGCCGTACTCGGCCGGCACGAGGCTGAGGAAGTAGCGGACGATGGCCTGCGCATCGATGGAGAAGAACGCGGCCACCATCAGGATGAAGAACATCATGAACACGCCGGCCACCACCGACGTGATGATGTTGCGCGACACGGTGACGATGTCGCCCAGGTGCTCGCGCGTCAGGGCCGTGAGGCTGGCGGCCACGTCCTGGATGACCTGCTCCAGGTTCAGCGAGAAGCCGGTGCTGGACACGCCGGTGCGGATGTCCTCGGGCGTGGCGATGGCCACTGGAATCCCATTGGCGCGCAGCCAGTCCTCGGCGCGGTCGGCGAGCACGTGGATGCGCTCGGGGGTGAGCGAGTTGATGAAGGCCACCCCATCCCGGCTGATGCGGGCCAGCTCGCGGTAGAGCTGCGGCACCATGGCGATGAAGAAGAGGTACAACGCCAGGAAGAAGAGCGCGTAGATGAGCAGGATGCCCACCCAGCGGGGGATGGGGTACCCGCGCACCTTCACCTGGGTGATGCGCGTCACCAGCGGGTGCACCAGGTACGCGATGAGCGCGGCGCTCGCGAAGGGCAGCAGCACCGAGTGGAACAGCGCCAGGATGACGGCGACCGTCAGCCACAGTCCCGCGAGGATGTAGATGCGCTTGCGGCGTTCCGCTGGAACGTTGAGCTCGTGATGCTGCAGCATGCGCGGCTTATCGCAGAGGGACCGTCCGGGCTCAAGCGAAGGGCGTCTGAACCAGCCGCAGGCGAGCTTCCAGGCGGTCGAGGCATTGCTGCATGAGCCGCCGGTTCACACGTCCCTCCGTGGCCTCTCCCAGGCCGAGCATCTGGTCGACCAGCCACCGGTTCAGGAAGAGCAGGGTCAGCCGGTCGGTCGGGGCCAGCCCCCGTGCCAGGTAGCGCTTGTTGCGCATGTAGTCATCGTAGGCATCCAGCTCCCGGGCCAGCTCCCAGCGCGACAGCCGCAGCGCCTCGTCGTAGACGGCCGGGGCGGGGCGTGGGGGCGGCTCGGTGAAGAGGGGCGCGAACTGGCCTCCCACCTCCAGGTCGATTTCCTGGACCGGGGGCGGCCACTGCTGCAGGTCCTTCGCGAGCAGCTTCGCCACCTCCTCCAGGAGGTGGTCCATGAGGGGGATGGGCTTCGTCTCGAAGAGGTAGTCCCAGCGCGAGGCCATGCCTCTACCTACTTCAGCCCTGTTCTCAGGTGAACCGCTCGACGAAGTTGCGCAGGATGCGCTGCCCGGCGGGCGAGGGAGCGATTCCCGCCAGCAGCCGGGGTACCCGTTCTCCACACCCGTGACCCCGGGCCCTTGCTTCGACCTCCAACTTCTCCGCCCGGGCCAGAATCAGGGCACGCATGGCGGCCGGGTGGACCTCGGGGTGGAACTGCACCCCGCGGATGAGGGGCCCGAAGGCGAGCGCCTGGACGGGGGTGTTCGCGTTGCCCGCCAGCACGTTGGCTCCGGTGGGGGCCTGCTCGACGATGTCCTCGTGGGTGGCCTGGACCACGAAGCGCTCGGGCAGCCCGTCGAAGAGCGGATCCTGCCGTCCCTCCTCGCTCAAGGAGACCTCCACGGTGCCAATCTCCCGGCCGTGGTGGTTGCGCACCACGCGCGCCCCATGGGCATGCGCGAGCAGCTGGTGCCCGAAGCACACCCCGAGCACCGGCACCCCGTGGGCCGCCGCGCCCAGCATGAACTCCGCGGCGCGCTCCATCCACGGCTCCGGCTGCGTCACCGAGGCGGGTGAGCCGGTCATCATCACCGCATCGTAGCCTGCGGCACTGTCCGGCAACCGGGCGCCCCGGTGCACGTGGAGGATGTCGAACCGGCAGCCTCCGGGAGCGAGCGACTCGACGAACCAGTGCTCATAGTCACCTACGCCGAGCCTCACGGAGTGGGCCGCATCACCCGCTTTCAACAGGAGAACGTTCTTCATTGTCCCTCTCGGTGCGTCGGGTTGCCGCGTTGGATGCCGCTCCCTAGCTTCGGCTGCCGCTTGCTGTTGACGCCCGCACGCACCTCCGATGTGCGCCCGGGCTTCCGAGGTGTCTCCATGTCCGACGCTCGCACGCTCCCTCCCTGGCTTCCGGTGCTCAAGCTGCTCATCGGCGGCCAGGATGTGGACCCCGGCAAGGCGTCGCGCGAGGCGCTCCGCAGCGGTGGCTTGTCACATCACGTCCTGGGGGGCCACCTCCAGGTGAAGGCTGTGTGGACGAAGTTGCCCTCGGAAG
The DNA here is from genome assembly GCF_024623785.1 of Archangium lipolyticum. Classification (NCBI taxonomy): domain Bacteria; kingdom Pseudomonadati; phylum Myxococcota; class Myxococcia; order Myxococcales; family Archangiaceae; genus Archangium; species Archangium lipolyticum. The sequence goes on along the minus strand of NZ_JANKBZ010000031.1, from coordinate 47,504 downwards.
TGTGAGGGGAAAGGTCCGGGCGCGCACATGGGCGTCGGGCGAAGGAGGAGGAGGAGGCCAATGGCGAACCGTTCCAAGGCGAAGGTCATCACCCTGCCGCAGCCCGCCGGGAGGCGTGCGCGCTCGAAGGACAAGGGCGACACGGTCCGGCACCTGCGTGAGCCCTCGGGCACGGACCTGCTGCACAAATGGTTCGAGGAGAAGGGCGTCAAGCAGGTGAAGATCGGCGCGGTGGACGTGGACGGCGTCTGGCGCGGCAAGTACGTGTCCGTGGAGAAGTTCTTCTCCGCGTGCAAGAGCGGGCTCGGCTTCTGTGACGTGGTGTTCGGCTGGGACATCACGGACGAGCTGCTCGACAACACGCGGGTGACGGGCTGGCACACCGGCTACCCGGACGGGCACGCCAAGGTGGACCTGTCCACCGGCCGCATCATCCCGTGGGAGCCGGACACCGCGGCCTTCCTGCTGGACTTCATCAACCCGGACGGTACGCCCTTCGAGCCGAGCCCCCGGCAGCTGCTGCAGAAGATCGGCCAGCGCGCGCGCGACATGGGCTTCCTGCCGAAGTTCGGCGCCGAGTACGAGTTCTTCATCTTCAAGGAGACGCCGCAGTCGCTGAAGGAGAAGGGGTACGAGCGCCTGACGCCACTGACGCCGGGCATGTTCGGCTACTCGTGGCTGCGCACGTCGCTCAACGCGCCGCTGGTGCACGCCATCATCGACGGGTGCCGCGACTTCGGCGTGGAGCTGGAGGGCTTCCACACGGAGACGGGCCCGGGCGTCTTCGAGGCCGCCATCCGCTACGACGATCTGGAGAAGGCCGCGGACAAGGCGGCGCTCTTCAAGACGGTGGTGAAGGAGATCTGCGCGCGCCACGGGCTCACGGCCTGCTTCATGGCGAAGGTGGATCCGAAGCTGCCGGGGTGCTCGGGACACATGCACCAGTCGCTGTGGACGTTGAGGAGCGACGAGAACGCCTTCCACGACGCCGAGTCGGCCGATGGCATGAGCACGACGATGCGGCACTACATCGGCGGGGTGATGGAGCTGATGCCGGAGCTCACGGCGCTCTACTGGCCCACGGTGAACAGCTACAAGCGCAGCGTGGAGAACACGTGGGCGCCGGTGACGGCGACGTGGGGCCGGGAGAACCGGACCACGGCGGTGCGTGTCATCGGGGACAGCCCGAAGTCGATGCGGCTCGAGTACCGGCAGACGGGCGCGGACATGAACGCTTACATCGGCATGGCGGCGAGCCTCGCCGCGGGCCTGTGGGGCATCGAGAACGAGGTGAAGCCGCCCGAGCCGTGTGCCGGCAATGGGTACTCGGTGGATGCGCCGCGACTGCCGCGCTCGTTGAGGGAGGCGGTGACGCTGCTCGAGAGGTCGAAGCGGGCGAGGCAGATCCTGGGCGAGGAGTTCGTGGACCACTTCGTGCGCACGCGCGACTGGGAGGCCCGCCAATACGAGCGAGCCGTCACGAACTGGGAGCTGGAGCGCTACATGGAGCTGATCTGAGCAAGCCCCCTCTCCCTCTGGGAGAGGGCTGGGGTGAGGGTCTTCATTTGTTGTCACGGGAGTACCGATGAAACCGTTCGACATGCCGAGCGAGCCGCGCATCACCGAGCTGTCCTGGCCCACGAAGATCGTCCTCGGGGCGGGAGCGCTGCAGCGGCTGCCCGCCCAGGTGGCGAGGCTGAACATGAAGCGTCCGCTGGTGGTGACGGACGCGGGCGTGGTGAAGGCGGGGCTCGCGCAGCGGCTGTACGAGGTGTTGAAGGCGGCCGGAGTGGGCTTCACGGTGTTCGACCAGGTGAAGCCCGACCCGACCGAGCGCGACGCCTTCGCGGGGCTGGAGATGTACAAGGCGGGCAGGTGCGACGGCATCATCGCCCTCGGCGGAGGCAGCCCGCTGGACGCGGCGAAGCTGGTGCAGGTGCTCACCACGCACGAGCCGCCGCTGTCGCGCTACGACGACGCGACGGGCGGTGACCAGTACGTGCTGGACAACATGCCGCCGCTCATCGCCATCCCCACGACGGCGGGGACGGGCTCGGAGGTGAGCCGCTCGGGCGTGGCGACGCTCTCGGACACGGGGCGCAAGACGGTCATCTTCAGCCCGTTCCTCATGCCGAAGGCGGCCATCTGCGATCCCGAGCTCACGCTGGGGCTGCCGCCCGGGCCCACCGCGGCCACGGGCATGGATGCCTTCACGCACTGCCTGGAGGCCTACCTGTCCAACGGCTTCCACCCACTGGCGGACGCGGTGGCCATCGACGGCATCGGCCGCGTGGCGCGCTCGCTGCCCAGGGCCGTGGAGGAGGGGAGCAACCTGGTGGCCCGCACCGACATGATGGTGGCGGCGATGGAGGGCGCCATGGCCTTCCAGAAGGGGCTCGGGGCCTGCCACGCGCTGGCGCATGCGCTCACGCCCATCTCCGGCGTGCACCACGGTCTGGCCAACGCCATCGTCCTGCCCGTGGTGATGGAGTTCAACCGCCCCGTGAGCACCGCGCGGCTGGCGCGCGTGGCCCAGGTCATGGGGGATACGTCGAACGCTCGTGAGGAGGTGCTCGCGGGTAATGCCATCGAGCGGGTGCGCAAGCTGAACGCCACCATCGGCATTCCCTCGCGCCTGCGCGACGCGGGTGTGCAGGAGAAGGACCTGGTGCGCATCGCCGAGAAGTCCTTCGTGGATGCCTCGCACCGCGGCAACCCGCGCCCGTGCACCCAGGAGGACCTGCTCGCCATGTTGCGCGAGTCGTTCTGACGGGCCCGGATACCCTCACCCCGACCCTCTCCCAAAGGGAGAGGGAGAGGGAAGGGGGGCGGACACGGTCACTTCGTGGTGGCCGCCTCCGTGCCGCTGCCTGCTTTCATTGGGCGGGCGGCGGTGCCGTGTTCTGCGCGGGCTCCTCCACCTCGGCCTCCTCGGTCTGGCTTTCCTCGGGCGCGTTGCCCTCGGTGGCGATGTCCGTGGTGCCCACCACCGCGCCCGTCACCGGCTCGCCTCCTGGCTGCGGCGTGAACTCAAGCATCTCCACCGCCACCGCGCCCGGCAGCCGGAAGTCCATCGCCGACACCCGCTGCTTGTCTCGCAGGTCATACAGCTGCTGCGCCACCGAGCCCGCCTGGATGCGCTGGTCCGAGAAGAAGACGTACGCCCGGATCTTCCCCTCCTCCACCGGGATGCGGAAGCTCGAGTTGTAGATGCGCTTGCCGGTCTCGCACTTGATGGACCGGTTCTCGCGCGTCATCGTCAGCTGCCGGATGACACCCTTCTCCGACACCGTGAACAGCATGCAGTAGGGGTGCTGTCCGGCCTTCGGGATGAACTCCACCGTGGAGCCCCCCAGTGCCTTGATCTCCGCGCGCGTGGGAATCGCTGGTTTCTGCTCGTTCTGGCAGCCCACCCCACCCAGCGCGACCATTGTCACCGCCCACATCCACCGAGTCATGTGTCCCTCCTCGAGACGTCAACCACGGTCGTGACCCGAGCGTAGCCCGGATACCCCGGGTTCCGCCCCTGGGGGCACTCCGCCGTCTCCGCCTGAACAGTTCGTGAAGTCCGTTCCACCGTGGCGCACCGCGCCATGACTCAGCGTTGCCGCTGGTAGACGACCACCTGCGGCGTCTCGTCCAGGTACAGCCCCGTGGCCGGTGTCCGCGTCCCGTAGGACTGCCACACCTGGAACTCGTGCTCGCGGAACTCCTGGTGGTACTGGTACGCCGCGACGTCCGAGTCGAACGGGCCGCCCGGTTGCAGGTCCCCGCGCAGCATCCCGTTGCGCTGGTAGTCGCGGAACGAGAGGCCGTTCACCTCGTGCAGGAACACGCGCCCGTTGCGCGGCGCGTGCTCGTTGATCCACGGCAGCACCGCCGTCACGTTGCTCGACCAGAACTGGCGCTGCATCCCCAGCGACGCCGCCCCCGGCACTCCACCCGCCAGCTCCGAGTAGAAGCTCGTGCCGTAGGGGAACACGCGCACCAGTCCGAGGAGCGCCGGCAGCATCAGCAGCGCGAAGACGGGGGCCGCCACCGCCGTCAGGGACAGCCCCGGCCAGCGGGCGCGCAGCCGCTCCACGAGCGCCTCGCAGCCCCGCGTCACCGCCACGCCCGCGAGGATGCCCAGGAAGGGCATCGCCGGCAGCCAGTGCTTCACCCCTCCGAAGTGCGGCACCTGGGGATGGCTGATGATGAGGATGGAGGCCACCGCCTGCACCCCCATGAGCCCCTCGGCCAGGGACGGCATGCGCACCAGGGACCGCGTACGCTCGAAGAGGCTCAACACCGCGCGCCCCGCGAGCGCCAGCCACCCCGTCACCATGGGCACGAAGAGGCTGGTGGGCACGGTGAGCGCTGTCTTCACCAGCACGTAGTCCAGGGGGAAGGGCGGCTCGCGCAGCAGCTTCCCCAGGTAGAACCAGGCGTAGTGGTTGTGCGTGGCGTGGAAGTTCAGGTACCAGGCCGCCCGCTCCACCGGCTGGTGCCAGAGGTAGGGCCAGTGCAGGTAGAAGGCCGCCGGTCCGCACACCACCATGGTGGCCATGGGCAGCAGGGCGAGCGCCGTGGGCGCGCTCACCTCGTTCAGCTTGTGCAGCATCCCCAGGCAGCCCACCGCCAGCACGACGAAGAGCAGCGTGTGCGGGCTGAGCAGGAAGAACTTCCGTTGGAAGCCCACCGGCCCCAGGCTCACCCACAGCAGCCCGTACAGCACCGCCACGGCGGCGACGAGGCCCAGGACGCGCAGCAGGCCGGTGCGCGCGGCGGGCTGGCCCTCGCTGGCCGTCCACGCGCGCCACAGCGCGAAGGGCGCGAGGGTGAAGGGGAGGAAGAGCGCGTTGTGCTTGGTGCACAGCGCCAGGCCGAAGAAGACGCCGCACAGCACGCCCCAGCGCCTGTCCTCCAGCGCCCGCCAGAAGGCGTAGACGACCAGCAGCCACATGGCCGCCACGGGCATGTCGAAGCAGGCCAGCTCCGCGTTGAAGTACTGGCGCGGGACGAGCAGGAAGGAGAGGGCGGCGAAGAGGCCCACGGCGCGGCCGTACACCGCGCTCCCCAGCAGGAAGGTGAGGGCCGGCACCAGCGCCGCCATGGCGAAGGCCGGCAGCCGGAAGGCCGCCGCCGAGCGCATCCACCCCAGCGTCTCGTGGAAGAGCAGGTGCGACAGCCCGAAGAGCACCTTCATCAGCACCGGGTGCTCGTGGTTGTAGTCCCAGGCGCGCACGATGGCGCCGTCGGTGAGCGCTCGCGCCGGCTCCCGGAAGAGCTGCTGGAACCAGCGCGCGTAGCTCTCGCCCGCGTAGAAGTAGACGCTCTCGTCGCGCGTGAAGCCCACCGCGGCCTCGGTCGCCCACAGCGCCGCGAAGGCCAGCACCCACAGCGCCAGCGCCAGCCAGCGCTCGTCCCGCGTCGCGGCCCGGCCCACCGTCATGTGCCCTCCCTGGAGACGACTGCCCCGTCCCCGAGCGCGAAGACGTCCAGGCACACCTGCCGCGTGTCCGCGTTGTCCGCCTGCACCCAGACCTTCACCGTGCGAGGCTCGCCCGGCGGCAGCGCGCGCGAGGCCTTCTGCACGCCCTCCAGGCCCGGCGGCTGGGCAATCTGTACCAGCGACTCGCGGCTGGCCACGTCCTCCACGCCGTAGTGCGTGGTCCTCAGGTGCGGCGCGCGCTGGACGGCGTACTCGAAGACGATGCCGCCCTCGAGCCGCAGCTCCGTGCCTCCGGGCACCCCGTCGAACTCGGCCACCAGCCGCTGCTTCCCGCCGGGGGCGTGCATCCACAGGCAGCGGCGCGGCTCGTAGTAGATTTCATGCCACTCGGGGGCCACGTAGAGGTGCGGAGGCCCGGGGCAGCGGTGCACGCGCCCGTCGAAGGGACAGTCGACGCGCGAGCCGTCCGGGGACTCCAGATAGACGCGGGCCTTCGCGTACGCCTCCGAGGCCACGAAGCGCCGGGGCCGGTAGCGGCCGTTCTCGTACAGCGTCAGCTCCAGGTTGCCCGCGCGGCGCGGAGCACCCACGGCGGTGCGCCGGGGCAGGAAGGCGGCCCGGAAGCCCGCTTCATCGGCCCGGGGCAGCTCGGGCTGGCCCAGCACCCAGACGCGAGGGTGCGCGCTCAGGTCGTCCTTGTCCGAGCCGAGATAGCCGTACACCGGCAGCTCCGGCGGCAGATGGAGCCGGGCCTTCTCTGTCCACCAGGGGAAGAGGAGCACCGCGTCGCCGGGGCGGGCCTCGGCGCGCAGCTGGTCCGCCACGGTGCGGTAGTCCGCTTCCGAGGGGAGACGGCCGGGCAGGCGGAGCTGGAAGACGAGGCAGGCGAGCGCGACGAGCAGCAGTCCCCCCAGCTCCACCAGGGGGAGGGCGCGCCTGATGGAATCAGGACTTCGCAAGGCGGAGCTTCTGCTCGCTCTTCTCGCGGCAGAAGGTGCAGAAGGAGGCCTCACCCTGGGCGAAGGACGGCGTCCAGGGTGGATACATCGAGCAGCGCGGATCCAGACAGTGGTGCAGGCCCCACAGGTGGCCGAGCTGCTGCAGCGCGTTGCGGGCCACGGGCTTGAAGGACGCCTCGAGGTCCTTGTACCCGTGGGTGCTGATGATGGCGCGGGCCTTGTTGTAGATGGCGTAACCCGGGGTGGGGGCCTTGCCGGAGGCCAGCTCGCGCTCCTTGAGTTTGCGCGAGGTGATGAAGAGGACCTTGTCGTCCTCGTAGGCCCGCACGCCCTTCATCTCCGCGAGCAGCTTCTCCGCGTCCAGCGGCTCGGACATGCCCGCGGGCACCTCCAGCTGGCCGGAGTGCTCGCTGCCCACGCCGAACGCCGTATAGAGGGTCTGGCAGAGCTTCGCGATCTGCTTTTCGTCGAAGGAGTCCAGCGTCACGACGCGAATCACGGGGCGTCACCTCGAAGGGGGGACCACGAAGTCCCTGGGGGTGTCACTCGTCGGCCTCGATGTCCTCATCGAGGTCGGAATCCAACTCGCTCTCCTCGGCCTCCTCGGGAGGCTTCGCCTTGGGCGGGCGGCCGCGCTTCTTGGGCGCGGCGGGAGCGGCCTCGGCACCCTCGGGCTTCGCCTTGGGCGGACGGCCGCGCTTCTTGGGCGCGGCGGGAGCGGCCTCGGCGCCCTCGGGCTTGGGCTTGGGCGGACGGCCGCGCTTCTTGGGCGCGGCGGGAGCGGCCTCGGCGCCCTCGGGCTTGGGCTTGGGCGGACGGCCCCGCTTGCGCTTGGGTGCCTCCTCGCCCTCGGCCCCACCCTCGGCGGGAAGCGCCGCGGCCTTCTTCCGGGCCTTGGGCTCGCCCTCCTCGCCTTCCTCTTCGCCCGCTTCCTCGGAGGACTCCTCCTCCTCAGCGGGGGCCTCCTCCTCGTCCGGAGGCAGGTCCAGCTCGCTGTCGAGCCCGAGCAGGTCGGCATCCAACCCGAGATCCTCGTCACCCTCCTCGCGCGTCTTGAACTCGGCGGCGGTGCGCTTGGGGCGCTCGCGGCCGGGCGGGAAGAGCACGATGTCGATGGAGTCCTCGGCGTTGCATTCGCTGGTGTTGAGCGCGGCGGCGATCTCCGAGACCAGCAGGTGGCGCGCGTTGTCGTACAGCTCGCGCTCCTTGGCGGGCAGCGGGCGCAGCTCGCTGAGCACCTGCAGTCCCTTGACGACCTCGGCGAGCCCGACCAGCCCACCCTGGGTCATCCGGTCCAGGTTGGTCCGGGCGCGCTGCTTCCAATCCAGGTCGGCCTTGTCACTGTCGGAGCGCAGGAACTCGAAGACCTGGGTGACGTCCTCAGGTCCGGCGATCTTGCGCACACCGATGGTGAGCACCTTGGCCTGGGGGACCATGACGACGGCCCCATCTTCTTCGCGGCGCATGGTGACGAAGGTGAGCTTCTGTCCAGCCACCTCCTTCACATCGATGGCCGAAACGCGGCAGACGCCCTGATTGGGGTAGACCACCCGGTCGCCAACCACGAGCTGGAGTGACGCGGAGCCTTCTGGCATGTCCCCCTCGATGATGCGAGAGCAGTAGAGGTTCGTAGCATCAAGCTACACAGGATGCCACGACTTACCTGAGGCGGTTGTCCGTTCTCCGGAGGATCGAGCATCCAGCCGAGCGCATGCTCCGGGGGCACCAGGGCAGGGCAGGGTGGATGACCGCTACAGGACGTCACGGGTCCGTAGCGCAAGAGGGTCTCCGGGGCAAGGGTCGCGGGTATCATGCGCGCCGGGTCGGGAAGGACACGCCATGCGCATGAAGCGGATACTGTTCACGGGATGGCTCTCGCTGCTGGCGGTGGGCTGCAAGGAGGAGAAGCCGGCCGAGCCGCTCTCGTCGCTCGTGCCCCCGCCGCTGCCGAGGGTGAGCGCGCGGACGCAGGGGGAGAAGACGCGTGAGGCGCTCTTCGAGGTGACCCCGGCCGAGGTGTACGGCGAGCCCGTGCCGGACAAGCCGCTGCGGGTGGAGCTGGCGGGAGAGTCCGTGCGGCTCGGCGCGGAGCGCTTCACGCCCTCGAGGCCCGAGGAGCAGGCCCGGTTGCGCGAGCGTGTGAAGGAGCAGGTGGTGCTGGTCGTGCCCGACGCGGACACGTTCCTCGCGCAGACGTCCGAGCTGTTCGCCACCCTGCGGGATTCCGCCCGCGAGGCGTGGCTGCTCCACCCGGATGCCCCGGTCGCCTACAGGTTGGTGCTGCGCGACGAGCAGGGCTTCCAGGCGTGGCTGGCCGAGGTCGCCCCCGGCAAGCTGCGCATCATCCAGCGGCAGGACGGCTTCGAGCTCACCACCAGCGTGGGGAAGCTCCCCGGTCCCGACGCCAACGGCCCCTCCGTCCCCGTGCGCGGTGGGAAGCAGGACATCGCCACGCTGCGCACGGGGCTCGGGAAGCTGAAGGGGCGCTTCACCACCTCCGAGGACATCTGCCTGGTGCCGTCCTTCGGCACGGAGGTGGCCCAGGCCGCGCGGGCGCTCGGCGGCGTGTACGTGGCGCCCGGCGAGCCCCTCTTCGAGACGCTGTGCTTCATCTACCCGACACCCCGGCCTCCCGTGGCCGGGGCGCCGGCGGGACAGTAGGGCTACTCGACGACGACGGTCACCTCGACCCTCTCCGAGACGAGGGCGTCGCAGGCGATGAAGCCGTCGCACGCCTCCACTCCAGCGTTCCCCTGGCCGTACACGCTCACCACGTAGCGGCCGGGCCGCACCTGGGGGAGGGTGAAGCGGAGGTGGCTGCCCTCCACCTGGAGATCCTCGAGCGACGACACGGACTGACCGCTACCCTCCACCTCCAGGTGGGCATCCGCCCGGGTCAGCCGGTCGGTCGCAGGCAGCCACTCGAGCTCGACCACCTCTCCCACGCGAAGCGGGGCCTGCTCCTGGCCCTTCACCTGGATGCGCCGCTCGGCGTGGAGCGACTGGAAGACAACGCGTTTGCTCGAGTGTCCATCGGTGAGGACGAGCTCGGTGCGCGTTTCGCTCGCCGGACGCACGGGGCCCCGGAAGCTGGCCTTCTTGCAAGAGGAGACGCCATCGAAGCTCAAGGACGACTCTCCCCGCGCCTCGAGGACATAGCTGTCTCCGTTGGCGGTGAGGCGGGTGTCCTCGGGGATGCGGTAGCAGGGGGAGTCGCGGTCCCAGTCGAATCCGAAATAGAAATCGGTCTGGTCACTGAACGAGCTGATCCGCGTGAGGATCGTCGGGCCCGGGATGTCCTTCAGCTCCCGGTCGAGGGTGGCGGGTCCGCAGGCCGAGGTGAAGAGCGCGAAGAGAGGGACGAGCTTTTTCATGTGCGGGCCCCAAAGCACGCACCGCGCCAATGCCTCGAAACAGGGGTTTACGCGGTGCGTCGTGCAGGGGCATGCACAGCGGTGTCACACGAGGGACGCGCGATGCACAGCGCGCGTCCCTCGTCCCGGGACATGAGAAGGAGACTCAGTCCGCGGCGACGCAGATGGAGATGGGGTTGTTCTTGAAGCCGCCCACGCACCGGTAGCCGGTGCGGCAGTCCGCCTGCGTCTCGCACTTGAGGAAGCAGGCCGACACGTCGTTGGAGGCTCCCTCGCTCACACAGGTGCTGCCCGAGGGACAGGTGTCGTCCTTGCCGGGCACGCAGCTCTGCGAGCAGTAGCCTCCCGGCGTGTAGTCCCGGTTGGTGATGCAGAAGCCCATGTCCCCACAGTCGTTGTCCGTCGTGCAGGCGTCGCCCACCGTCGAGCCACAGCCCACGAGTCCAAGCCCCAGCAGCACCGCTCCCAGTACGTTCCAGCGCAGCTTCATGGTGTCACTTCCTCCGCGAGTGCCAATCAACCTCGGTTGAGAAGGGGCGGGTCTGTCGCTACTTCCGCCCTGATGCACCGCGCCATATCTTGCCCTGCGCGGTGGCACAACTGCCTCCCGAGGGGGGAGGCAACCTCCTGGAGGATTCCGAATGGCCGCAGTGCTCGAGCAGGCTCATCCCGGTGAGGTTCCCGTCGGTGGCGCCTTCCTCTTCAGTGACGTGGGCTCGGTCCGCATCATCACGCCCGAGCTGTTCAGCGAGGAGCAGCGTCTGTACCTGAAGACGGCGCTCCAGTTCTCCCAGGAGCAGGTGCTCCCGCAGGCGGAGAAGATCGAGGCGAAGGACAACGCGCTGCTGCGCGACCTGCTGCGCCGCGCCGGTGAGCTCGGACTGTTGATGATCGACATTCCCGAGGCCTATGGCGGCCTGGGTCTGGACAAGACCACCTCGTTGCTCATCGCCGAGGCCATGAGCCTCAATGGCTCGTGGTCCGTGTCCTTCGGGGCGCACACGGGCATCGGCACGCTGCCCATCGTCTGGTTCGGCAACGACGCCCAGAAGCGCAAGTACCTGCCGAGGCTGGCCACCGGTGAGCTCGTCGCCGCCTACGCCCTCACCGAGCAGGGCAGTGGCTCGGACGCGCTGGGGGCCAGGACGAAGGCCGAGCTGTCCCCGGACGGCAAGGAGTGGATCCTCAACGGCTCGAAGCTCTACATCACCAACGCGGCCTTCGCGGACGTGTTCGTGGTGTTCGCCAAGGTGGACGGGGACAAGTTCACCGGCTTCATCGTGGAGCGCGGCACGCCCGGCTTCACGGTGGGACCCGAGGAGCACAAGATGGGCATCCGCGGCTCCTCCACGTGCCCCCTCTACTTCGAGGACGCGCGCATCCCGCGGGAGAACCTGCTCGGGGAGGTGGGCAAGGGGCACAAGATCGCCTTCAACATCCTCAACTATGGCCGGCTCAAGCTGGGGGCGGGGGTGATCGGCTCCATGAAGCTGAACCTGCGCAACGCGCTGCTCTTCGCGCAGGAGCGCAAGCAGTTCAAGGCGCCCATCGCGAGCTTCCCGCTCATCCGCGAGAAGCTGGCGCGGATGACCACGCTCATCTACGCGGTGGAGAGCATGACCTACCGCACGGCGGGCCTGGTGGACGCGGCGCTCGCCGGGGCGGACAAGACGGCCGCCGACTACGAGGCGCGCCTCATCGCGGCCATCGAGGAGTACGCCATCGAGTCCTCCATCATGAAGGTGTACGGCTCGGAGGCGCTCGGGTACCTGGTGGATGACGCGGTGCAGATCCACGGTGGGGCGGGCTACATCGAGGAGTACCCGGTGGAGCGCGCCTACCGGGATGCGCGCATCAACCGCATCTTCGAGGGCACCAACGAGATCAACCGGATGCTCATCGCGGGCATGCTGCTCAAGCGCACGATGAAGGGCACGCTGCCGCTCTTCGAGGTGGCGCAGGCGGTGGACGAGGATCTGGTGGGGGGGCGGCTGCCGAGGGCGCGGGTGAGGGACGAGCTGGCGGCGGAGGAGCTGGCGGCGGAGAACCTCAAGCGGCTGGCCATCTACACGCTGAAGGTGGCGGCGGAGGCCTTCGGTCCGAACATCGAGGAGCAGCAGGTGGTGCTGGCCACGGTGGCGGACATCGTGATGGACGCGTACGCGCTGGACTCGATGGTGACGCGTACGCGCCAGGCGGAGGTGGAGGGGAAGCTCGACGCGGCGCGGGTGGCGATGACGCGGCGGTACAGCACGGAGGCGAACGCCCGCTCGTACGACCGGGCTCGGCTCGCGCTGTGCGCCGCCGCGAAGGGAGACGCGCTGAAGGAGCACCTGAAGAAGGTGGCACCGCTGGAACTCTTCACGCCGTACGATCCGGTGGAGCTGCGCGAGACGGTGTTGAAGTCCGTGGAAAAGGCCACCGGCTACCCGCTCTCCGCGGTGTAGCCCTGGCCAACCCCAATCCCCATCCCTCCCTCTCCCTCTGGGAGAGGGTCGGGGTGAGGGTATCCAGCTCCGTGTTCCGCTACCCGAGGCTCACGGCATCTTCATCACCGCATCCATGCCGAAGCAGATGCGGGCGCGCCAGGGGGGAGGCGGCATGGACTCGAGGGAGAGCAGCTTCTCCAACCGCTCCGTCGTATCCGGGCGGAGGGTGCCGAAGGTGACACCGAAGGTGGGAAGCACCTCGGGGCCACCGGCGGAGGTCCAGGCGATCTCCCCGTGCAGCATGAGCGTTCCCAGAGTCAGCTCCATCTCCAGCAGGAAGGGCATGCCGACCTTCACCGAGGTAGGCAGGGCGGGCGCCTCGACCTCGAGCCCCACACCGCCGCGCGACAGGTCGCGCACGAAGAAGGGGGGAGCGAAGGGGGTCTCCTCCTCCATGGCCGGCAGGTGCAGGGGGATGCGGGGGTAGCGGCGCAGCTTCTCGAAGGCCTGCAGGTCGAAGACGCGCTGCAGCACCGCGTCCAGCCCGCCCCGGTCCTGGCCGGGGTCGTACTTCACGGTGATCATGTAGCGCTCGCCGGGCTGGGGCGTGACGCGTACCACCTCGCCCACCACCTCCACGGGCGTGGTGACGCCGGGGTTGTGCATCTCGAAGACGAAGCGCGTGCCCACCGGCAGGCTCTTGCGCGTCTGCAGCGTCACGCCTCCCCGGCCGATACTGCGGGTGTACTCGCTCAGCAGGGCCTCGGGCTTCTTGTAGGCCACCTTGAGGCGGACCTCGCCGAGGGCTTGTTTCGTCGCGGTCTGGCTCACGGGTGCTTCTCCCCTGGAAGGGCTGGGTCTCTGGATCATAGGACAAAAACGAGGCCGGGCCTCCAGAGTGGAAGTCCCGGCCTCGGGAAGACGACAGCACGCAGAGCGGCTAGGCCTGCGGCAGCTCACCCGCGACGATGGTGAGGGTCTCGTTGTTGTAGGTGAAGCTGCCGTCCGAGGTCTTGATGGAGCCGTTGGTCACGAGCTTCACGCTGCCCGAGCGCATCGAGGAGGCGCTGATGTCCATGGACAGCGTCACGTCCGCGTCGATGAAGTCGGAGACCTCGCCCTCGATGGTCAGCCTGCCCTTGAGCACGGTGACGAACGAGAGGCTGGCGTTGCCGCCGCCCACCTGAGCGTCGAACAGGAGCGCGGTGGCCATGGTGCCATTGTACTCGTTCTTCCCGTCCTCGCTGCAGGCGTCATAGGTGACGCTGTACTTGAGGCTGCCGACCGGGCCGGCACCGTTCAGGTCCAGTGCCAGGCTCACCTCGCCCCCCTGGCTGCACTTGGCGCTGATGGCGATGGTGGTGGCACCGCTGGCCAGGGCCTGGTCCAGCAGCCGCTGCGCGGTCTTGCCGTTGCGGCCCAGCGGCTGGGACGCCTGGAACGCGGCCTGGGCCGCGCCCTCCTTGCCACCGCCCAGCTTCGCACCACCACCGCAGGCCGTCAGGCCCGCCATCATCGCGGAGACAACCATCAGACGAGAGAAGCGCGTCATGCGTGTACCTCTTCCTTACCTTGGCAGGGCCCGTGGGCCCTCCATTGGGAGTGCCTCGCCCCCCGGCCAGGACGCGAGGCGTGAGCCGCCCCCCTCCGGGGTGCTCAGCGGGCGGCAGTAATGCAGAGCCGCTCCTCCGGGGTCAATTCCGCGCCGGGTCGCTCCACTTCTTCCCACTTCCTGAGTCCGCACCCGTCTTTCCCCCGGAAGACACGGGCTTGTACGTGCCTGTTGCATTTCTTGACCGGGTAGGGGGCCGCGCGTATTTTCCGCCGCCCAAGTGGATCGGAGTGGGAAGGGGTGGCGTAATGTGGATCGGCCGGGCTGACAGGGTGGACCTCTCCGCGTGTTCCGAGGCGTCTATGAGCACCAGATCGACGCGAAGGGGCGAACGAGCCTCCCGGCAAAGCTGCGCGAGACGCTCGTGGGCGGGTACGACGAGCGCCTCATCATCACGACGGCGTTGGACCCCTGCCTGCACGCCTATCCGGTGCGGGAGTGGGAGCAGCTCGAGGCGGCGCTCGCCAAGCGCAACCCGATGGAGCCGGGGGTGAAGACGCTCATGCGGCTCTACGTGGCCAGCGCCCAGGAGTGCCCGCTGGACAAGCTGGGGCGCGTGCTGATTCCGCCGTCGTTGCGGGCCCACGCGGGGTTGGACAAGGACGTGGTGTGGGCGGGGATGGTGAAGGTGATTGAGCTGTGGAGCCGCGAGGGCTGGGCCAGGGCCCAGGAGGAGGCGCGCAAGGAAGCCTCCAGCGCGGACGTCATGCGCGTGCTCACCGAGTTGCGCTCGCTGTAGCTGGCTGTAGCGCGCTGTAGCAGAAATCTGGACGGGATGCGGAAATCCCGGGAAGGTGGCGACATGAACCAGGCAGCCGAGTCACAGGGCATTCGCGCGGTCTCCAGCGGGCGCGTGGAGACCCTCATGCTCGAGGGGGAGCTTCTGGAGAAGGACCTCGCCCGGGTCTGCGAGGAGCTCGTGCGCCGCATGCAGCGCGGTCTGCGCAACGTGGTTCTGGACTTCAGCGAGGTGGACCACCTGGACTACCGCGGCGTGCCGGCCCTGGTGGCTCGCGCCGAGGCCTTCCGCAAGGCGGGCGGGGACATCAAGCTCGCGGGGCTCTCGCCCTACCTGGCCGCCATCCTGCGCGCCGCGGGGGCTCATGACGTCTTCGAGCTCTACCCCCACATGAACGATGCCCGGGCCGCCTTCGCCATGGCGCGGGCTCCCTTCGTCTGATGCGGGCGTCCCTTGGCTGACTTCAGCCACCAGACCGTCCTCCTCCAGGAGACGGTGGACGTCCTTCGACCGGGAGCGGGGAAGGTGATCATCGACGGCACACTGGGTGGTGGTGGTCACACCGAGGCGCTCCTCGCCCGGGGTGCGACCGTCCTCGGAGTGGACAGGGATCCGGTGGCGCTCGGCGCCGCCCGCGCCCGCCTCGCCGGCTACCCGGCCTTCAGCACCCGCCAGGGCAACTTCGGGGACCTGCTCCACGTGGCCGCGGACGTGCTGCCGGTGGACGGCGTGCTGGTGGACCTGGGTGTGTCCTCGCCCCAGCTGGACGTGGCCGAGCGCGGCTTCTCCTTCCAGAAGGACGGGCCGCTGGACATGCGCATGGGGGACACGGGCCGCACCGCCGCCGAGCTCATCGCCGAGGAGGACGAGACGGAGCTGGTCCGCATCCTGAAGGAGTACGGCGAGGAGCCTTTCGCGAAGGCGATTGCCCGCGAGCTCAAGCGCACCCCGCCCGCGCGCACCCTGGAGGCCGCCGAGGTCGTCAAGCGCGCCGTGCCGCGCAAGGCCTGGCCCAATAAAATCCACGTGGCCACCCGCACCTTCCAGGCGCTGCGCATGGCGGTGAACCAGGAGCTGGAGTCCCTGGAGTCGCTGCTCGCCGCGCTGCCCCGGCTGCTGAAGGTGGGGGGCCGCGCCGCCGTCATCTCGTTCCACTCGCTCGAGGACCGGAAGGTGAAGGAGACCTTCCGGGAGCTGGTGGGCACCTGCAAGTGCCCGCCCGGCATGCCGGTGTGCGTGTGCAAGGGCCAGGGGGACTTCGCCCTGGTGACGCGCAAGGCCATCGCCCCCTCGGACGAGGAGATTTCCGCCAACCCCCGTGCCCGCAGCGCGCACCTGCGCGTGGTGGAGAAGGTACGATGAACCACAGCAAGCCCGTCATCCGTGGCAGTGGAGTGTCCGTCGGCAGTGTGCTGCTGCACCTGCTGCCCGCGGTGCTCCTCTTCGCCCTCTTCGCTGGCGTGGGCATCCTCCATGTCACGAGCCGCGTGCTGGTGGTGGACATGGGCTACCGCCTCTCCAAGGCCGAGTCCGAGGAGCGCGCCCTCACCCGGGAGAACGACCGGCTGAAGCTGGAGCTCGCCACGCTGAAGAACCCGGCGCGGCTGGAGAAGCTGGCTCGCGAGAAGCTGGGCATGGCCATGCCCGCGGGCCCCCTCGTCATCGCCCTGCAGCCGGAGCTGCCGGGCAGCAAGCGTCCCACCCGCGTGGAGGCCCGCGAGGCCCGCACCGTACGCGTGGCGGAACGCGGTTCGTCGCACTGAGGGGGGGGGACGGGTCGTGAGGGACTTCAAGACGGCGCGGGCCCCGGAGCCCAATGGGAAGTGGCTGAGGCTTCGCGTGAAGCTGCTGGCCTTCTTCTTCGTCGGCCTGCTGCTGGCCGCCCTCGGCCGCGCCGTGTTCCTCCAGGTGTACGAGCGCGACAAGCTGCGCGGGCTCGCCCAGGACCAGTACGTCCGCCAGATTGAAATCCCCGCCCGCCGCGGTGACATCTTCGACCGCCGCGGCACGCCGTTCGCCCAGAGCGTGGAGGTGGACTCCATCTGGGTGGATCCCTCGATGTTGCCGGACGTGAAGCAGGCCTCGCGCTCGCTGGCCAAGGTGCTCAAGCTGGACGTGGAGGACCTGTACGCCCGGCTCTCCCGGGCGAAGCGCTTCGCCTGGGTGAAGCGCCAGGTGACGCCTCGCGAAGTGGAGGCGGTGAAGGGCCTGGGGCTGCCGGGGTTCGGCTTCACCAAGGAGCCCCGGCGCTTCTACCCGCAGAAGGAGCTGGGCGCCCACGTGATGGGCATGGTGGGTCTGGACGGCCATGGCCTCGAGGGCCTGGAGCTGGCCTTCGAGGACGAGCTGTCCGGGCAGAACTCGCGCCTGTCCGGCTTCCGCGACGCCAAGGGCCGCAAGCTGCTCGTCTCCGGCGCTCCGGACACCCTGGAGCGTCAGGGCGCCTCCGTCACCCTCACCCTCGACCGGCACCTCCAATACGTCTCCGAGAAGGCCCTGTCCCGCGCCGTGGAGGAGTCCAAGGGCGTGGCGGGCATGGCCGTCGTGTTGGATCCGAAGACGGGTGAAATCCTGGCCATCGCCAACCACCCGCGCTTCAACCCCAACACCCCCGGCCAGGAGGCCCGCGCCAGCATCCGCAACCGCGCCGCGCTCGACGCCTTCGAGCCCGGCTCGACGATGAAGGCCTTCGTCGTGGCCGCCGCGCTGGAGCAGAAGGCCATCAAGTCCGAGGACACCTTCTTCTGCGAGAATGGCTCCTGGGGCGTCGGCAAGCACACCATCCACGACACCCACGAGTACGGCTGGCTCTCCCCGCAGCGCATCCTGCAGGTGTCCTCCAACATCTGCGCGGCCAAGATTGCCCAGCAGCTGGGACGCGAGCGGCTGGTGAAGGCCTACCACGACTTCGGCTTCGGCGAGCGCACCGGCCTGTCGCTGCCCGGCGAGGCCCGCGGCTCCATTCCCTTCCCCAAGGCGGAGGTGTCACTGGCCACCCAGTCCTTCGGCCAGGGCATGACGAGCACCGCGGTGCAGCTGGCCTCCGCCTGGGGCGCCCTGGCCAATGGGGGCCTGTTGATGCGGCCCTACCTCGTGTCCAGGGTGGTGGACCCGGATGGCGTGGTGCTGCTGGAGAACCGGCCCACCGAGGTGCGCCAGGTCGTCTCGACCGCCACCGCCCGGAAGGTCATCTCCATGCTCGAGACCGTGGTGACCAAGGAGGGGACCGCCCCCAAGGCCGCCATGGAGGACTACCGGGTGGCCGGCAAGACGGGCACCGCCCAGAAGGCGGATCCGGTGGCCCGGGGGTACTCCGACAAGCGGCTCGCCTCCTTCGTGGGCGTGGTGCCAGCCGAGAATCCCCGCGTCGTCATTCTCGTGATTGTGGACGAGCCGAAGACGGACGTGTACGGGGGACTCGTGGCCGCCCCCGCATTCAAGGAAATCGCAACCGCCGCCATGGCCCACCTGGCCGTCCCGCCCTCCCGTGAGGTGCCGCTGCCGCCCACCGCCCTGCCGGTGGCGGCCGCCCAGCCCCCTCCCGCGAAAGCGGTACCGGCCAGGCCCATGGTGGAGGAAGCTGTCGCCGAGAACGTGGAGCCGGGCTCCATCCGCGTTCCGGATGTCGTGGGTCAGGCAGGGCGCGAGGCAGTGACGAAGCTGCTCTCCTCGGCCCTGGAGCCACATTTGTTGGGTAGTGGACGCGTAGTCTCGCAGAGTCCCGCCGCCGGTTCGCTGGTGGAGAAGGGTGCGCGGGTGACGCTCGAGCTGGCAGCGCGGCAATGAGGCCGCCCCTGAGCTCGGCCTCGCGCTTGCGGCAGCATGTGAAGGGGAAAAGATGAAGCTGACGGATGTCCTCGCAGGGTGTGGTGCCGAGCAGACCTCGGGGGGCAGGACCTCGGTCGACGTGACGGGGGTATCGCAGGACTCGCGCAAGGTGAAGCCGGGCGACCTCTTCGTCGCCGTGCCGGGCTCGAAGGAAGATGGTGCCCAGTTCGTGGGCGAGGCTGTCTCCCGTGGCGCCGTGGCGGTGGTGTCGGAGAAGCCGGTGGCCTCACAGGTGCCCTTCTTCAAGGTGTCCAACGCCCGCAAGGCCCTGGCCCTCATCGCGGCCAACTTCTACGGCCGTCCCGCCGACCAGCTCACCCTGCTGGCGGTCACGGGCACCAACGGCAAGACGACCACCACCTATCTGCTCGAGGCCATGGCCACCGCGGCCTACTCCTCCACGGGGGTCATCGGCACGCTGGGCTACAAGGTGGGCGGCCAGTTCCACCCCACGGCCCACACCACGCCGGATCCGCTGGAGCTGCACCGCATCCTGCGCGAGATGGCGGACGCGGGCGTGGAGACGGTGGTGATGGAGGTGTCCAGCCACGCGCTGCTGCAGGAGCGCGTGCACGGCATCACCTTCAAGGCGGCCGCCTTCACCAACCTGACGCGCGACCACCTCGACTACCACAAGGACATGGAGGAGTACTTCCAGGCCAAGCGCAAGCTGTTCCTGGAGAACCTCTCCCAGGGCGGCGTGGCGGTGGTCAACGGTGACGACACCTACGCCATCCGCATCTACAACGAGCTGCGCGGCCAGAAGCGCATGGCGTGGAAGTTCAGCCGCCAGGGCAACGGGGAGATCTCCTCCGCGGACGTGTCCTTCTCCCTGCAGGGCATCAAGGGCGTGCTGAAGACGCCCGCGGGCGACATCCCGGTGAAGAGCCGGCTGCTGGGGCCGCACAACCTGGAGAACATCCTGGCGGCGGCGGGCCTGGCGCTGGGCGCGGGCTTCGCGCGGCGCAAGGACGTGCAGCTGGGCATCGAGCGCATGGGCGGCGTGCCCGGCCGCATGGAGCGGGTGGAGAACCACGGCCCCGCGCAGGCGCCCTCGGTGTTCGTGGACTACGCGCACACGGATGACGCCCTCAAGCGCGCGCTGGAGGCGGCGCGGACCATGGCCAAGGGCCGCGTCATCGTGGTGTTCGGCTGCGGCGGTGAGCGCGACGCGGGCAAGCGCCCGCTCATGGGCTCCGCGGCCGCCGAGAACGCGGACCTCGCGGTGGTGACGAGCGACAACCCGCGCACCGAGGATCCGGAGGAGATCATCTCCCAGGTGACTCCGGGCCTCGAGAAGGGCGGCCTGCGGCGCATCTCCGCCGGCAAGGCCAAGAGCGGTGAGAAGGGCTACCTCGTGGACGCGGACCGCAAGGCCGCCATCGAGACGGCCATCTCCCTGGCCAAGGAGGACGACGTGGTCCTCATCGCCGGCAAGGGGCACGAGACGTACCAGATCATCGGTACCGAGAAGCGCGCCTTCGACGACCGCGAGGTCGCGGCCCGGGCGCTCGCCATCCGCACCTGACGGAGAACCGCTGAGCCTCTATGGCCGCACGATTCACGGACGAGCAGGTGGTGCAGGCGACCGGGGCCACCCGTCGCGGTAGGCCCGCGGCGGAGTATCCGGCCGTCTGCACCGATACGCGGGCCCTGGTGCCCGGGTGCCTCTTCGTGGCGCTGCAGGGCGAGCGCTTCGATGCCCATGACTTCCTCGCGCAGGCCGCCAGTGGTGGCGCGGCCGGCGCGGTGGTCAAGAAGGGCAGGGCGCTCCCCCAGCTCCCCGAGGGCCTCGCCCTCTACGAGGTGGAGGACACCCTGGCGGCGCTCGGCGCCCTGGGCCATGCGCACCGCGAGCGCTTCCGGATTCCGGTGGGCGCCGTGGGTGGCTCCAACGGGAAGACGACCACCAAGGAGATGGTGGGCGCCATCCTCGCCACGCGCGGCCCCTCGCTGAAGACGGAGGGGAACCTCAACAACGAGGTGGGCGTCCCCCTCACGCTCTTCCGCCTGGAGCCCTCGCACGTGGCGGCGGTCATCGAGACGGGCATGAACCAGCCGGGCGAAATCACCCGGCTCACCCGGGTGGTCCGGCCGGACGCGGGCATCATCACCGTGGTGCAGCCCGAGCACCTGGAGGGCCTGGGCAGCATCGAGGGCGTGGCCGAGGCCGAGGGCGAGATGTTCCGCGAGCTGCCGCCGGAGGCCGTGGCGGTGGTGAACGTGGACGACCCGCTGATCCCCGGGCAGGCCGCGCGCAGCCGGGCGAAGAAGCTGTCCTTCGGCCGGTCCGCGAGCGCGGACGTGCGGCTGGCGGGTGTCACCCCGCGCGGCCGCGAGGGGCTGTCCCTCACCATCCAGTACAAGGGCCGGGACTGGCCGGTGAAGCTGTCCTTCATCGGCGAGCACAACGCCCTCAACGCCACGGGCGCCTTCGCGCTGTCGGTGGCGCTCGGCTACTCCCCCGAGGAGTGCGTGAAGGGCCTGGAGGCGGCGCGGCCGTACGCACGTCGGCTCAACGTGGTGGATGGCCTGCACGGCACCACCGTGATCGACGATTGCTACAACGCCAACCCCGCCTCCATGGGCGCGGCGTTGGACACGCTGCGCTCGCTGGTGCAGCCCGGAGGCCGGGCGGTGGCGGTGCTCGGCGACATGCTGGAGCTGGGGCCCGGCGAGCTGGAGGAGCACACGAAGCTGGGGGCGCTCGCGGCGGGCAAGGCCCAGCTGGTGGCGTTCTTCGGGCCGCGCTCCCTCAAGGGCCACGAGGCGGCGGGCCTGGGCGCGAACGCGGCGCACTTCACCGAGGTCGAGCCCCTGTTGTCGTGGCTCCTGCCGCGGCTGAAGGCGGGGGATATGGTGTTGGTCAAGGCGAGCCGAGGCATGAGGCTCGAGCGGGTCGTGGCGGGCCTCACCGGCGCCGCCTCTGCTGGAGGAAGCCACTAGGTGTTGCTCCTCATCTACGAGTGGATTCAGGGCACGGAAGCGGCGCGGTTCCTGAACTTCCTGCGCTACCCCACCTTCCGCATCGTCGCGGCGGCGGTGGCCTCCCTGCTGCTGGGCATGTTCGTCGGCCCGAAGCTCATCGCGCGGCTGCGCCTCAAGCAGCACGGGCAGAGCAACGTGCGCGAGGACACGCCGGACACGCACCAGAAGAAGAAGGGCACGCCCACCATGGGTGGCGCGCTCATCCTCATGTGCATCGCGGCCGGCACCTTCGTCTTCGCGGATCTGAAGAGCCGCGCGGTGTGGGCGGCGCTGCTGCTCACCCTGGGCTACGGCTTCATCGGCTTCCTGGATGACTGGCTGAAGCTGTCCAAGCGCAACTCCAAGGGGCTGGCCGGCCGCTACAAGATGATTCTGCAGACGGTCTTCTACCTGGTGGCCGTCTTCGGGCTGATGTGCTCGTGGACGGGGCCGGATGGGGCCTTCACCGGGCCGAACCTGCTCATCGACACGAAGCTGACGCTGCCCTTCGTGCCCACGCGCCACTTCAACCCGGACTTCGGCTGGTTCTACGTGGTGTTCGGCTGGGTGGTGGTGGTGGGCACGTCCAACGCCGTCAACATCACCGACGGCCTGGACGGCCTGGCCATCATGCCGACCATCATCGCGGCCACCACCTTCACCATCCTCTGCTACGTGGCGGGCTCGCTGACGCGCATCGCCGACGTGGAGACGGTCAATGGCGTCGCGCAGGTGGTGGGCGTGCCCCTGTGGCGCTACCTGGGTGTCCCCGAGGTGCCCGGCGGTGCCGAGCTGTCCGTCTTCTGCGCCAGCATCGTGGGCGCGGGCATCTCCTTCCTCTGGTTCAACGCCTACCCGGCCTCCGTCTTCATGGGCGACATCGGCTCGCTCGCGCTGGGTGGCGCGCTCGGCGGGCTGGCGGTGCTGTCCAAGAACGAGGTGGTCTCCGCCATCATCCACGGCGTCTTCTTCGCTGAAATCCTCAGCGTGATGATCCAGGTGACCTCCTTCAAGCTCACCGGCAAGCGCGTCTTCAAGATGGCGCCCGTGCACCACCACTTCGAGCTCAAGGGCATGGCCGAGCCGAAGATCATCGTCCGCTTCTGGATCGTCGCCATCCTCTGCTCGGGTGTGGCGCTGCTGTCACTCAAGCTGCGTTAGACAGAGGGGGCTAGGCGCGCATGACGCCCGACCTGAAGGACCGCGATGTCGTGGTGTATGGGCTCGCCAAGAGCGGGCTGGCCGCCATCCGCCTCTTGCAGGCGAAGGGCGCGCGGGTGACGGCGCTGGACGCGCGCACCGAGGAGGCCCTGGGCGACACGGCGCGCGAGCTGAAGGCGCGCGGCGTGACGCTCGTCACCGGCCCCACGCCGCCGGGGCTGCTGGAGTCCAAGCAGCTCGTGGTGGTGAGCCCGGGAGTGCCGCTGGCGCTGCCCGACCTCCAGAAGGCGCGCGCCGCGGGCGTGCCCATCTGGGGCGAGGTGGAGCTGGCCTGGCGCTACCTCTCGCACGTGCCGCTCATCGGCATCACCGGCACCAACGGCAAGAGCACCACCACGGCGCTCACCGGCGAGCTCTTCCAGAAGGGCGGGCGGCGCACCTTCGTGGGTGGCAACCTCGGGCGGCCGTTCGCCGAGGCGGCCCTCACCCCCGGAGACTGGGACGCGCTGGTGGTGGAGCTCTCCAGCTTCCAGCTCGAGGGCATCGACACGCTGCGGCCCCGGGGCTCCACCATCCTCAACCTCACGCCGGACCACATCGACCGGTACGAGAGCCACGCGGCCTACGGCGCGGCCAAGGCCCGCATCTTCCGCAACCAGGCGCAGGGCGACTTCGTGGTGGTGAACGCGGAGGACGCGGACGTGATGCGGCTGGCCGAGGCCGCGAAGGTGCCCGTCTACGGCTTCAGCCTCTCGGGGCGTCCCGTGGCCGCGAGCCCCACGCTGGCCGGCCAGGCGGTGGCGAGGCCCGGCGGCTTCCGCTTCGAGGGAGTGGGGGAGAAGGGCGAGTCCTTCACCCTCACCAACCGCGCGCTGCGCGGGGGCCACAACGCGCAGAACGCCATGGCGGCGGCGCTGCTGGCGCGGCTGGCGGGCGTGCCCCACGAGGCGGTGCAGGCGGGCCTCGACAGCTACCCCGGCCTGCCGCACCGGCTGGAGAGCGTGCGCGTGCTGGATGGCGTGGAGTGGGTGAACGACTCCAAGGCCACCAACGTGGACTCGGTGCTGGTGGCCCTGCGCGCCTTCGAAAAGGACGTGCTCCTCATCGCCGGGGGCAAGGGCAAGGGCGCTCCCTACAAGCCCATGGTCGACGAGGGCCGCGGCAAGGTGAAGGGCGTCCTCACCATCGGCCAGGACGCCGACACCCTCGCCCAGGCCTACGAGGGGACGGCCCCGGTGTACGCCTGCGGGACGCTCGCGGAAGCTGTACGGCGGGCGAGAGCCCTGGCAAGATCCGGTGATACTGTACTTTTGTCGCCTGCATGTGCCTCGTACGATCAGTTCCAGAACTTCGAGCACCGGGGCGACACGTTCAAACGCCTCGTCGGGGAGCTCTGAATCCATGAAGGCCATCGCTCCCTCCTCCACCGCCCCGGTGCGGTTCGATGCGCTGTTGCTGTGCGCGGTCCTGTCGCTCGTCTCGCTCGGCCTGGTGATGGTGTACTCGGCCAGCGCCGTCATGGCGCAGGACAAGCTGGGTGACAGCCTCTACTTCCTCAACCGGCAGCTGATGGCGGCGGGGATGGGCGTGGTGGCGATGGCGGTGGGGATGAAGGTGGGCTGGCGCCGGCTGGCGCGGTTCGCGTACCCGCTGCTGCTGGTGACGCTGGTGCTGATGGTGGCGGTGCTGATTCCGGGCATCGGCACCACGGCGGGCGGCGCGCGGCGGTGGATCCGCCTGCCGGGCTTCGGCCTCCAGCCGGCCGAGGTGGCCAAGGTCGCCTGGGTCGTCTACCTGTCCTACTCGCTGGCCAAGAAGCGCGAGAAGGTGGCCAGCTTCTCCGTGGGCTTCCTCCCGCACCTGCTGCTGTGCGGCCTGCTGGTGGGCCTTTGTATGTTGCAGCCGGACTTCGGCAGCTCGGTGCTGCTGGTGTTCCTGCTCTTCGCGCTGCTGTTCGCCGCGGGCACGAAGCTGAGCTACCTGGTGGGCTCGGTGTTGCTGGCGCTGCCGCTGGCGTACGCCGCCATCGCCAGCAGCCCCTACCGCATGAAGCGCGTGCTGGCCTTCCTGGACCCCTGGGCCCACCGGCACGACATCGGCTACCAGGTGGCCGAGTCCCTCATGTCCATCGGCTCGGGCGGCCTCACGGGGCTGGGCCTGGGAGATGGGCGCCAGAAGCTCTTCTTCCTCCCCGAGGCGCACACGGACTTCATCTTCGCCATCATCGGCGAGGAGCTGGGCCTCATCGGGGTGGTGCTGCTGGTGTCGCTCTACGCCATCGTCATCTGGCGGGGCATCCGCGCGAGCCTCGCCGCGCCGGAGACATTCGGCACGTACCTGGGTCTGGGGCTCACCTCCATCATCGCGTTCCAGGCCACGGTGAACATGTGCGTGGCGATGGGGCTGTTGCCAACTAAAGGACTGACGCTCCCCTTCGTGTCCTACGGAGGCACCTCCTTGGTGGTGCTCATGGGTTCGGCCGGTGTATTGCTCTCGCTGAGTGCCAGCGCGGAACCCGCCGCTGGGAACCGGACCTTGCGCTCCGGCGGTGACATGAGGGAGGTGGCGGCGTGAAGGTGCTCATCGCGGGAGGCGGTACGGGTGGTCATCTCTACCCCGGCATCGCCCTGGCCGAAGAGGTGGTGACGCGCCACCATGCCAACCAGGTGGTGTTCGTGGGCACCGAGCGCGGCCTGGAGGCGCGGGTGGTTCCCCGCGAGGGCTACCCGCTGGAGACCATCCGGGCGCAGGGCCTCAAGGGCAAGGGCTTCGTGGGGCTCATCAAGGGCCTGCTCGCGCTGCCCATGGCCTTCATCGAGTCCTTCCGCATCCTCCAGCGCCAGAAGCCGGACGTGGTGGTGGGCGTGGGCGGCTACGCCAGCGGGCCGGTGGTGCTCGCGGCGGCCATCCTCGGCATCCCCACCGCGGTGCAGGAGCAGAACGCGCTGCCGGGGCTCACCAACAAGGTGCTCGGCAGGTTCGTGCGCGTCGTCTTCACCGCCTTCGAGGAGGCGGGCGCCTTCTTCCCCTCGCGCAAGGTGCAGCTCGTGGGCAACCCCATCCGCCGCAAGCTGATGGAGAACTTCCTGCGCTCGCGCGTGGCGCACGAGAAGTTCTCCCTGCTCGTCTTCGGCGGGAGCCTCGGGGCGCGCGGCATCAACCAGCGGATGATCGACGCGCTGGACCACCTTCAGGACATCAAGGACCAGCTCCACATCATCCACCAGACGGGGAAGAACGACCTCGAGACGGTGCGCAAGGGCTACGCGGACAAGGGCTTCGAGGCCCAGGCCCAGGTGGTGGAGTTCATCGAGGACATGTCCAGCGCGTACGCCAAGGCGGAGCTCGTCGTCTGCCGGGCGGGCGCCACCACGCTGTCCGAGCTGACGGTGGCCAAGAAGGCCAGCATCCTCATTCCCTTCCCCTTCGCCACGGACAACCACCAGGAAGTGAATGCCCAGTCGCTGGTGAAGGCCGGCGCGGCGCTCATGTTCCGCGAGTCGGAGCTGACGGGGGAGAAGCTGGCCGCGGAGATCCGCCGCCTCAAGGAAGACCCGGAGAAGCGCCGCCAGATGGAGAAGAAGGCCGGCCTGCTGGGGCGTCCCGAGGCCTCCAAGGAGCTGGCGGACGTGCTCGTGGACCTGATGGTGAAGACGTACGGCCCGTCCGGCCGTGCCGAGGCCCGCGGCGAGGACCCGAACCCGAAGAAGCCCTCCAAGAAGCCCGAGGGTGGCGACAAGCCTCCGAGCGGCGGCGAAAAGCCGGCGGGTGGCAACGAGAAGCAGGCCTGAGGAGACAATACACCCGTGACGACCCAACGCCCCGCTCGGCCCGCGAGCCTCTTCAAGACGCGTCATGCCGCGCACGTCCACTTCGTGGGCATCGGCGGCATCGGCATGAGCGGCATCGCCGAGGTGCTGCTCAACCAGGGCTACCGGGTGTCCGGCTCGGACCTGAAGGCCAGTGAGATCACCCGCCGCCTGGAGCGCCTGGGCGCCACCATCTTCGAGGGCCACCGGGCGGAGAACCTCGTCCACGCGGACGTGGTGGTCATCTCCTCGGCGGTGCGCAAGGACAACCCCGAGGTCGTCACCGCGCGCCAGCGGAAGATTCCCGTCATCCCCCGGGCGGAGATGCTCGCGGAGCTGATGCGGCTCAAGTACGCCGTCGCCGTCGCGGGCAGCCACGGCAAGACGACGACCACCTCCATGGTGGCCACCGTGCTGTCCGCCGCGGGGTTGGATCCCACGGCCGTGGTGGGCGGCAAGGTGAACGTGCTCGACTCCAACGCGAAGCTGGGCAAGAGCGAGCTGATGGTGGTGGAGGCCGACGAGAGCGACGGCAGCTTCCTGCACCTGCACCCGTCCATCTCCGTGGTCACCAACATCGACCCGGAGCACATGGACCACTACGGCACGCTGGACAAGCTGAAGGACGCCTTCACGGCCTTCTGCAACCGCGTGCCCTTCTACGGCCTCAACGTGCTGTGCCTGGACAACCCCAACGTCCAGTCGCTGCTGCCGCACATCGAGAAGCGCTTCGTCACCTACGGCAGCTCGCACATGGCGGACTACCGGCTGGAGGGCGTGCGGCTGGAGGGCTTCACCACCCGCTTCGAGGCCTTCCGGCGCGACGAGCCGCTCGGTGAGTTCCGCGTGCGCATGGTGGGCGCGCACAACGCCCTCAACGCCCTGGCCGTCATCGCCGTGGCCGAGGAGATGGACATTCCGCTGGACGTGGTGCGCAGCTCGCTGGCCGAGTTCGGCGGCGTGCAGCGGCGCTTCACCGTGCGCGGCGAGGTGGCCGGTATCACCGTGGTGGACGACTACGGGCACCACCCCACGGAGGTGCAGGCCACGCTCGCGGGTGCCCGGCGGGCCTTCGGCAAGCGGCTGGTGGTGGCCTTCCAGCCCCACCGCTACACGCGCACGCATGACCTGATGAAGGAGTTCGCCACCTCCTTCAACGACGCGGACGTCGTCTTCGTCACCAGCGTCTACGCCGCGGGCGAGGAGCGCATCCCCGGGGCCACGGGCGACGCGCTGGCCGAGGCCGTCCGCGCCCACGGCCACCGTGACGTCACCTTCGTGGAGAAGCGCACCGACATCGCGAAGACGCTGCTGCCCCGGCTGCACGAGGGCGACATCGTCCTCACCCTGGGCGCCGGCGACATCACCCAGGTGGGTCCGGAGCTCGTCGAGCTCCTCAAGCAACGCGGCGTGGCGAAGGGCGACTAGGGCATGGTGTCGTTCCTCTCATCGTCCCTGTCCGAGCGGGTGGGGCGCCTGACCGGCTGTGACGTGACGGCGAACGCGCCGCTCGCGCCCCTCACGAGCGTGCGCGTGGGAGGCCCCGCCGAGGCGCTCGTCCGTCCGCGCTCCGCGGATGCGCTGGTGGCCCTGCTGCGCTTCGTGCGCGAGGAGGGCGTGCCCCTCACCGTGCTCGGCGGGGGCGCCAACACCCTGGTGGGCGACGGGGGGATTCCAGGCGTCACCGTGAAGCTGCCGGGGGACCTGTTCCCCGAGCAGGCCGACGTGGGCGCGGAGGAGGGGAGACTCATCCTCGGCGCGGGCGCGGCCATCGTCCGGCTGTGCAACCAGATGCGCTCGCACGGGCTGGTGGGCGCCGAGTTCCTCGCGGGCATCCCCGGCACGCTCGGGGGCGCGGTCACCATGAACGCGGGCACCAAGAATGGCGAGTGCTTCCGCGTGGTGGAGGCGGTGGAGGTGGCCACCGCGGACGGGATCGGCTGGCTCTCCAAGGAGCGGATTCCCCACCGCTACCGTCACTCGGAATTGCCCCCGGGCGCCGTGGTGACGCGGGTGCGCTTCCTGCTGCGCAAGGGCGACCTCGAGGCCTCCAAGAAGGTCATGGACGAGGACCTCGCCTACCGCAAGCGCTCGCAGCCCCTGAGCCAGCCGAACTTCGGCAGCGTCTTCACCAATCCGCCGGGCGACTTCGCCGGGCGGCTCATCGAGAGCGTGGGCCTCAAGGGCCACGTCATCGGCCGCGCGCAGGTGTCCACCCTGCACGCCAACTGGATCGTCAACCTGGGCGGGGCCACCGCCCACGACGTGCTCTCCCTCCTCACCCTCATGCAGTCCCGGGTGCGCGAGGAGCGGGGCGTCGAGCTCCAACCCGAAGTCAAGCGTGTAGGGGTCTTCCAGCCATGAGCGGCTTCACCCAGGACGAGCTGAAGCGGAAGAAGGTGGGAGTATTGCTCGGGGGCATGTCTTCCGAGCGCGAGGTGTCCCTGCGCACCGGCGCCGCCGTGGCCAAGGCCCTGCGGGGGCTCGGCTACGACGTGGTGGAGATCGACGTGGGCAAGGACCTGCCCGCGCGCCTGGCGGCGGAGAAGGTGGAGGTGGCCTTCATCGCCCTGCACGGCCGCTACGGCGAGGACGGCTCCGTCCAGGGTCTGCTCGAGTGCATGTTCATCCCCTACACGGGCAGCGGTGTGCTGGCCTCGTCGCTGGGCATGGACAAGGTCTTCGCCAAGCAGGTCTTCGTGGCCCACGGCATCCCCACGCCGCCCTACCGCGCCTTCAAGACCGCGGAGGAGGCCCGGGCCGCCGTGGACTCGCTGCCCTTCGGCCTCCCGGCCGTCGTCAAGCCCTCGCGCGAGGGCAGCAGCGTGGGCGTCCACATCTGCAAGACGCGCGAGGAGTACCTCGCCGCCGTGGAGGACGCCTCCAAGCTGGCCGGTACGATTCTGGTGGAGCAGTACATCAAGGGCCGCGAGGTGCAGGGCGGCGTCCTGGACGACGAGGCCCTGGGCGTCATCGAGGTGGTGGCCGCGCGGGAGTTCTACGACTACGAGGCCAAGTACAAGTCTGGTGGAACGACGAAGTACCTCTTCCCCGCCCCCCTGCCGCCGGATCAGTATGAGCGCGTGAACCAGGTCTGCCTTGCCGCCCATCAAGCACTCGGGTGCAGTGGAGGCTCCCGCTCGGACGTCATCCTGACGCCGTCGGGCGAGGTCTTCCTGCTGGAGATCAACACGCTGCCGGGAATGACCGAGACCAGCCTGCTGCCGAAGATCGCCGCGGGCCGGGGCATCGACTTCCCCGCCCTCTGCGAGCGGCTGCTGCAAGGGGCCAGTCTCAAGGCCTGAGAAGGACCGTCTACCGTCCGAAGTGGGAGACCCGGTCCCTTGTGGATCCGGGAGCTACAGCCACGTGTCTGTAGCGAAAAACTGGCGAGGAGATCCAACCGCGCGCAGCATGCGCCGACGCACACCATGGCTTTCGGTAAGTCCAAGAACCGTCGTCGTCAGGATGCCGCCCAGCAGAAGGAGGCGGTGAAGGGGGCCGTGCGCACGCATGGACCCGGCCTGCTCAAGGCCATCCTACTGACGGGTCTGACAGTGGCCCTGGTGTGGGGCGGAATCGAGCTGCGGCGCTGGGCGCTCACCTCGCCGACCTTCCTGTTGAAGGAGACGACCTTCAGCGGGCTGCAGCGGGCCAGGCCGGCCGAGCTGCTCAAGCTGTCGGGGCTGACGGTGGGGCAGAACCTGTGGACGCTGGACGTGGGGGCGCTGGAGCGCACCATGTCCACGCACCCCTGGGTGCGCACGGTGGAGGTGCGGCGCCACTTCCCCTCGAGTGTGTCGGTGGAGGTGACCGAGCACGTGCCGGCGGCGCTGGCGGTGCTGGGAGACCTGTATCTGGTGAACGAGGAGGGCGAGCCCTTCAAGCGGCTGCAGCCCGGGGACTCGCTGGACCTGCCGCTGGTGACGGGAGTGGACCGCGAGGGGTACCTGGGGGACGAGGGGCGCACGCGCGAGCAGTTCCGCCGGGCGCTGGCGGTGGCGGACGCCTACGCGGCGACGCAGCCGCCCAAGCGCGAGCGGCTGAGCGAGGTGCGGGTGTCGCCCGAGGGGATGGTGCTGGTGACGGCGGACGGGTTGGAGGTGCGGATGGGGGAGGGGGAGACGGACGCCAAGCTGGAGCGGCTGGCGCGGGTGCGCGGGGAGCTGCGTGCTCGCGGGCTGTCGGCGCAGGTCATCCACCTGGACAACCGGGCGCGGCCCGGCTGGGTGGCGGTGAAGCTTTCGAGCCCCGTGTCCGAGAGGAGCGGGGCCTCGGCGCAGTAAGGTACGCGCCCCTTTCACGAGAGTGGGGGGCCTGGGAGGGTTGTCATGGCGAAGCAGAAGTCCGGGGAGATCATCGTCGGCCTCGACATCGGCACGACGAAGATCTGCGCCATCGTCGGGGAGCTGACCGACAATGGGATCGACATCATCGGCATCGGGACGCATCCCTCGAAGGGCCTGCGCAAGGGCGTGGTGGTCAACATCGAGGCGACGGTGTCCTCCATCCGCCGGGCGGTGGAGGAGGCCGAGCTGATGGCCGGGGCGGAGATCTCCCACGTGTACACGGGCATCGCCGGTGGACACATCAAGGGCTTCAACTCGCAGGGCATCGTCGCGGTGAAGGACAAGGAGGTCCGCGAGGCGGACATCGCGCGCGTCATCGACGCGGCGAAGGCGGTGGCGATTCCGCTGGACCGCGAGGTGATTCACGTCCTGCCGCAGGAGTTCATCATCGACGACCAGGGCGGCATCAAGGAGCCGCTGGGGATGGCGGGGGTGCGCCTGGAGGCGAAGGTGCACATCGTGACGGGGGCGGTGTCGAGCGCGCAGAACATCGTGAAGTGCGCGAACCGCACGGGCCTGAACGTGGCGGACATCGTGCTGCAGCCGCTGGCGTCGGCCGAGGCGGTGCTGGGAGAGGACGAGAAGGAGCTGGGCGTGTGCCTGGTGGACATCGGCGGAGGCACGACGGACATCGCCATCTTCTCGGGCGGGTCGATCGTGCACACGGCGGTGATCGCGCTGGGCGGCAACAACCTGACGAGCGACATCGCGATTGGCCTGCGCACCCCGGCGCACGAGGCCGAGCGCATCAAGCAGAAGTTCGGCTGCGCGCTGGCGTCGATGGTGAACAAGGACGAGACCATCGAGGTGCCGAGCGTGGGCGGCCGTCAGCCGCGGGTGCTCGGGCGGCAGATTCTGTGTGAGATTCTGGAGCCGCGGGTGGAGGAGATCTTCCAGCTGGTGCACCGGGAGATCCAGAAGTGCGGCTACGAGGACCTGCTGGCCTCGGGGGTGGTGATTACCGGTGGCTCGACGCTGCTGGCGGGGATGCCGGAGCTGGCCGAGGAAGTGATTGGGCTGCCGGTGCGCCGGGGCATGCCGAGGGGCATTGGGGGGCTGGTGGACGTGGTGAAGAGCCCCATGTACGCGACGGGCGTGGGCCTGGTGGTCTACGGGGCGAAGCACCTGGACCGGCGGATGTTCCGCATCCGCGAGGAGAACGTCTACAAGAAGGTCAAGGGCCGCATGCGCGAGTGGCTCGAGGAGATCTTCTAGGCAGTTCCGTCAGTCTTGCAGTACCCACCGGGGCCGCTCTCCTCCCAGCGGCCCCGGTTTTTTTGTGGTTCCCAACGTCCTCGGTCTAGTCCATCACCAGGACCAAATACGCGTCAACTTTGAGGTCGATGACGTCGAATGGTTCGCCACGAACCCGTGTCGGCTTGTTGAGGATGTCACACCCACCGGTCCACTCGTACCGAACTAGGCCCTCCAATAAGGATGCCCAGGAGTGATGCCTCGTTGATATGTGGACGAGCCGGGCGAGGTTGAGGTGCAACTCTCCTTCGAGAATCTCCGCAACCATTTCCTCCGAGCAGCTTGCAATGCTGCCTCCATGCATAGGGAGTTTTGCTCGGTGTATTTAGATTCCGGAGGGTAACGGGTACCCAGGAGAGGAGATTCCTGTGTTTAGAGCAATAACAAAATATTCTACTACTTTCTTGCGTGCTGTTATGCTTCCTCTATGGCCCGAGGAGATCTTGCTGCAGCACACCGTGGCTACGCATACCAGGACTTGATTACCGCTTATTTGTTGGCGGTTGGCCTCGTAGAGCGCGTGGAGAGTTTCACGGTTGATCGCAAGGAGTTTGAAGGCGACAAGTTTGATGATCTCACTATACAGACTGCCTCATCTGTAGTCCGGAGGCAGGTGAAGTGGAGCCAGGAAGGTGCGCGTGAACTGACTCTGTCCCACTTTGTGGATTCAAACAGTAGCCTTCGAATTGATTACCTTGTTCGCAGCTACACTCAAGCTGCAGTTGGAGCGAACGAATATCGGCTATCAACAGTTTGGTCTCTTCCTTCTGACTTAGAACTCCTAAACGTACTTGAGCCATCCACTGCACAGCCCACGCTTCCTCGCAGTGACGCAAGGCTGTTTCAACTGCGTGCTTCAGAACTCTGGCCAGAGGGGGCAGACCCACGCTGGCATCTGCTTGCAAATGTTGCTCGAGACGAGTTCCTTGCCTTTGCTGAGCGGTTTGTAATCGAGCTAGAACTCCCACAGTCGTCTAGCGATCTTTCGGCACCGGGACCACTTGAACTGCAACTGCTGGATTTTCTCGTAAGTCGAGTAGGCATTGGCTCATATCCCAATCATCATCGTCTTCCGGCAGATGTTGCTGCTCAACTTATTGTGCTCGCTACCTCTGCGCGTAATCGGCGCAGAACATTCACCCCAGCCGAGGTGATCTACGAAATTGGACTCCGAGTAGATGATGGCAGGATTTCGCAGCAGTTTCCGATTAAATCGGATTATCAAGTAGACCGTAAAAAATTTAAAGTAGCGCTACGCACTGTACTTGAAGGCGGAAGAATAATCCTACTTGTCGGTCTTCCTGGCGCTGGCAAATCCTGGGAACTCACCGCATTTGGAGACGAGTTGCGCAAAGATGGATACCTTGTCGCTCGTCATTATTGCTATTTGGAGCCTGGTGATCCGCTTGTTGAGCAACGGGTAACTATTAACGTTCTTGTTGGGAACCTCCTTGGAGAACTGCTAGCGCAGGCTCCGCTATTGCGCGAGGAAAAGGGGCGCGCCTTTGCATCGACTCCGGATGAGCTCGTTCGCGTGCTACGGGCTGCCTCTCAACAAGACCCAAATCGTCCTGTTGTATTGATAGTAGACGGACTAGACCACATATCTCGCGTCCGGACTGAGGCAAGACATCTCACTCTCGGAGAGACCGCAATCGTCGAGGAACTCTCGTCATGGGTGCTCCCCGAGAATGTATGCCTCATTATTGGCTCGCAACCTGGGAAGCACCTTGAGCCTCTTGCTAGCGACGCAGTGAAATTTGATTTGCCAAACTGGTCGCTCGAAGAGATCTGGAATTTGGCTGAACGATATGGATTGTTACAACTCCTAGAGCAGGTTCGCATCGAGCCATCATCTTTAGTCAAAACCATAGCAGAGCGTTCAGAGGGAAGCCCTCTATATGCGACATTCCTTATGCGAGAGCTTCTCGCACGGGTGAGAACTGGAGAACTCCTAGATCCTCAACAGTGGTGTGTCTCTGTTATTCCGCTGCAGGGGGACATTAACCATTATTATGGATATTTGTATCAGCATGCCGAAAGAATAGCGCAATCTGTGGCTGATATCTTGGGAGTTATCGATTTCGCAGTTACCGAATCGGAACTCAGAGAAATTATCCCACCGCTCAATCGACCGCGGTTGGGGGCGGCCCTCTCCTCCATCCGGCCTGTTCTGCAGGAGATAGCAGGCCAAGGCGGCTTCCGTGTGTTTCACGAGAGCTTTCGACGGTTCATTGTGGAACGGTTTCGCGAAGCCGATCTAACCTTGGCAGACGCACTGGATCCAGTAATACAGTGGCTAAATCGTAGAGGATTTTTTAACGACGCCAAGGCATACCGGTATCTTCTTCCCGCGCTCTGGCGAGCAGATAGAGCAGAGGAGTTGTTGGCGAAGGTAGGAACAGACTTTATTGCAATGAGTGTTGCGGCTGGCCATGCTCATGCGGCTGTAGAGCGAAATCTTGCCATCGCTCTTGAGGTGGCTGCTCGTGCTCAGCGCTGGCCAGAGTTGGTTCGCTGTACGGAGCTACATCGTGCGCTTCGATACTGCTTCGAAGATCATCTTTTCAATCGGTGGCTTTATTGGCGAACCCTCATTGAAATCGCGGGAGCAGAAGCCCTAGCTCAGCGACTGGTTTTTGAAGGTCGGCCTACATTTCCGAAGCTACTCGGACTTGTCATTTGCTCGTGGATAGATGATTTGGGCCAAGTGCCTCCATGGGAGGAGTACCTCGGGCTTCCCGAGGTACCGGTGGAACTTGAACCTCCCGAGTTGGGTACCGTTCTTATTGCCAAGCTGCATGGCACCCTCCGGATAAAGGGTAAGCAATCCGGGCGAGAATGGCTAGTTCGTGTGCTCAAAAACCCTGAAATTCCGTTAGTAGCTATCCGATTTTTAATTAGGAAGTATGGGCAGATTGAGGGTGCGGGGGCCGTGATTGCTCTTGATGCAGACGAATTTTCGCTGCACTGTCGAGCACTGATTTTTATTGAAGCAGCCCGCCTGCTAAAGGAAGAAGGTAGTCTAGCACAGGCGAAAATTGCAGCTGATAGGGTGCTCCAATTTTCGCCCAGATTGCCAATACAATTCGAAGCGATCGAATTCGGGGTTTCGGTCGCGGGACTTCCGGGAGCAACTGCCTCGCTTCATAGTCTTAATGTTGGCCTCAATGGAGAACGCCACTTCATCGACGAGACTGCGATACAAGATTGGATCGCTCTTTGTGGTATTGTCGCATCCATTGATCCGGCCCAATTGGATGCTTATAGGCCATTGCTCAATGGTCCCGGGTGGTACCGTGGTTGGTTGAGATACGTCCTTGGAATCATTTATGCTGAGCGTATAGCTCAAGCGGAGCTTAGAGCAACGACAGTGCGAAATGCATTCGCCGAATTGATTGGCGACATGCGTCCGTTTGTTGGAGCCCCTCGGTTAATCGATCTGACCCAACATCGGCTGTTGATTCGCTCCACGCTAGAGCGTGGGCTCCGACTGCTCACGAGCGAGAGTGACTGGGGCGAGGTCCTAGACATTCTTGAGAAATTACTAACCGGTACTTCTATTCGTCTGCGAGGATACCCTGCTGGCCCTGTGTTGCCAGAAGACCTCGGCGAAATCTTGCTTCCCTACGCTGCGCGCTTAGATGTGCGAGAGAAGATTCAGAGAGTAGTGGTTACCCAGGTTTCTGGTGCTGAGAGTCGTAGAGAATTTTTTTCTAACCAGGGTGATGTTGAATTGATGCTTGCGCGAGTGCTTGCTGCTGCCGACCAGCGGGATAATGCACGGATACACTGGGAGAAAGCGGCCCGATACTTTGCTGCATATGGATATAGACGGGACCACGCAATTTACGAGATTATTCGTGGACTTCCGGATGCTCCCGCATCCAGGTCCTGGCGTCTTGATGCTATTGAGCGTCTTCAATCTCTCGCCAACTCGGTGCTCGAACACACCGACGGCAAGGACACTCGCTACGCTCTGAATGCGTGGTTTGATGCATTGCTCAAAGCAGATCCGGCAGCCGCACTCTCGCTGCTGGCTCAGAGCATGAGTTTGAATGCGGGTGTGGTGGATTGGCGTTTGGAGGATGCTCTAACTTCTTCTTTAGCGCAGCTTGCTGGGCTGGCAGATCCTATTCTCCTCACGGCACTCCAAGAGGCTGTGCGGTTCGAGTTCGAGACGGAAAGCGAAGTCCTTCCCTTGATTCAGGAGCGAATGGTTGTTCTTGATAGACTGCTTGCTCAAGAACCAAGATTCGGAAGAGAGGCGCTTCGCAGGTTCTTCGCGCAGGTCGAGGGTGACCCTAAATATTTTCACCCCAATGCATTTGAGTGGTTGCGTCAAATTGCCCAAGAGCGAGGAATGTCAGTTCCTTATGTGTCCGAACCAGTTGGCAACCCAGTCAGAACTGAGCAAGCGCTTGGCAGGGTTAGGTGGACTGCGCTTGTTGATGACCTTAAGGAGAAAAATGCTTTTCCTGTGGATTGCTCGCCAATGCGGTTTGTTGCGCGGGCGCGTGAACTCCTGTCTGAGAGTTGGCAGGGACTATCAGTTGATGAGCGTGATCATGTTGTGAACGCAATTGGCTACCGGTTTCTGGAAATGCTCCAGGCCGGGCAGTCTGAGGAAGTTAAGAGGCTCCTGTCTCTCCTTGCTCAGGCGGTTCCGAACGTCAGTATTGATGGCGTTTTGCCACTCATGGAAATTGCTGAAGGACTTCGTCGCGCAGGATTTGCCTGTGAAGCTTCAGTTGCACTGTCGCTAGCCTATGCTCGCTCTCCCAGTAAGAGTGTGTTCGTGGTCTTGGGGGATGTAGACAGTGCGAAATGGTTCAAAGAGGCGGTTGTCCTAGATCGCCATCATGCTCTTGAAGCCCTAGCGTTGGAAATTGTTCGGCTGGTGTGTGATTCGGGTTATACTACGGGCATTGCGAGGAATGTAATGCGCCGCTTCGATGACATTGGAGAGAATGAGCTGGCGCAATTTTGTTGGGAGGCGGCATTTGAGGTGATTCAATATAGGCTTCCGAGTAAGTCGAGCAAGAATGGGGTGTTCATTCCATTTAGCGTTGCTGGCACGCCAAAATGGTCGGTAGAAGAAGGGCTGGTGGCGATTCTGCTTGCACGCATTCAACATCCAGTTCTTGATGTGAAACGGAGGGCGCTGTTCGGATTTGCCGGTATCATTCAAAATCGACCGCAAGTAGTCCCCAATCCGCTTCAACGCTTTCTTGCGCGAGACTCCACTTCTACATCAGCGCGGATGGTTCTCCACGCGCTTTGTTTCTCGGAGCAATCCCCTTTCATTATTACTCAGGCTATTCGCTCTGTGCTCGAGAGCTACGCTCAAAGTGAGCTTTGGGGTGATAGAGTTCTCGCGCGAAAGCTTCTGGCGCGTATTGATGTGCATCCAGCCGATACCGCCCCGGAAATCTGGATGCCGGTGCTGGCTGCGACGTCCGCCCAGCGAAGTGTTGCTGAACAGCTCGACTGGGGAGAACGGCTAAATGCTCTCAATGATTTGATGCCATGTTTTGTGGATTTGATTGCAGCAGGATACGGGGGACCGTTCAAAGAGGGAACGATGCATGCTGGACGAGAGCTAGATCGTTTCGAACTCGCTCAACATCCCGCTGACAGGGATATGCCACTCGCCCCGGTTCTGCATTGGTCGACAGAGATGTTCGAAACCTACTTGCAAGAAGCTTTGAACCAAGTTCAGGCGTACCTTCGGCTGCAAGGACGGGTGTCCGAAGTTCAGTTCGAAAGTTGGTTGCCCAGGCTTCTTCCTCGTCTTCGGATACAAGTAGGGTTGGATGCGAGCCGTTCACTCCGTCCGATTCTGCCTCTGCCCTCCGTGGTTATGGATGGCGCAGGAGAACCGCCTATCCTGCCTGCCGAAGATGAGTTTGCGGGTTGGTGTCGAATTGGGTACGTCGAAACTGAGATAATAAAGTCGAGACAGGATGTTTGGAGCGCACCTGCCGGCAGATTCATCGTAATGGCCGGGGCAGTGCTCGTTGCCAGTATCGATGATGTGAGCCAAGGGATTCCGTGGGGGCATTGCTTGGATCCAGAGCAGTGGTTCGAAACAGCTCAGGCCCCAGTTGACTCAATCAACCTTCAAGGAGTCTACGGGCCACTGGTGGCAGCATGTCTTTGGAGGGACGTGCTAGGACCCTGTTGGATGCTTGTCCCCCCCCAACGGATTGCAGCACGATATGGGCTTAAGCCTGGTAATTGGCCGGGGCCGTTAACATGGGTGGATCATGCAGGGCAGTTGATGCTAGCCGTGCGCTCGTGGCATTTAAGACCTATTGGCGGCGCTACAGCAGCGGGTGGAGTGCCGACTCTAGCTGGGTGCGAACTCTTGATGCATCCGAGGCTTCTTGAGGAGATTTCTCGTGAGTCTGGGCGCACTGTCAGTTTTCAAATCAGGGTCGAGCGGCTCTCTTGAGCAAATAGGGATGTGTTAGTGGCGGATTCCATGATTGGAATAGTCTTGCGGGAACGTCACGCCATCGAAGAGTTCGCCCGCGGCACTACCTTCCTGGCTCCAAAGTTTCAGGGTGAAGGTGCCGTGCGCCTCGTTCTCCTTCGCCTCCACTTCCACCACGATTCGGCCTTTCTCAACCGGAGCAATGGGCTCTTTCGGCCACACGCCGAGCACATTCAGTTCCACGTGCTTGGGCCCCAATAGCACCGCACCGGCGGGCTTCCAGGGTGTCTCACCGTTGTTCCTCAGCATCAGTTCCATGGCCAGCCGCACTACCTTCTGCCCTCCCTCCTGGCGCTCGGTGTTGGAGCGGTAGCTGCTCGCCCTGGTTGGAGTCAGTGTATTGCCCGGACGCGCGGTGACATCGAAGTCGAGCATCTTGAAAGCAACACCCGTCTTGCCCAGTCCCTTGGCGATGAGGCCCGTGAGCCCTGCCTGTTCGGCGCACTCCGCCTGGATGCGTGCCTTTTCCTCCCGGCATTGCCGGGCCTCCGCTTGCGCCTGCTGCTCGCCCTCCCGGTAGGAGGTGAGCGTGCGCGGCTGGCGCGTCACTTCCACCTGTCCCTCGGCCTGGGTGGGGTGCACCCACAGTTCGAAAGTGGCACTCGCGGGGGCCGCGCCGTCCTGGAACCAGGCCGTCACCGGCACGCGCTCCCCATCCTCCAGCGCCTCCGTGGGAACGAGCGTGAGGGCCGTCTCTCCTTGCAGCACCACCCGGAACCGTTCCCGCACGGCCAGTTCCACGCGTGCCAACTTCGAGTCGAAGAGCAGGTTGGTGGACAGTCCCGGGTGGATGCACACCGTGTGTCGTTTGTCGGCGGCGTCCGCGGTGAGCTCGACGTGGCGCACGCCCGTCTCACAAGTGGGAAGCGGGGACTGAACGGCGGCATCGGCGGGCGTGGCCAACAGGACCACTCCCACGAGGGCGGTGGAAGACAGGGCGAACACGGAGCGGGGACTCCCAGACAATGTGGAGGAGACTGGAAACGTGGTCCTCTACCACACCTCCTACCCGGTAGTGTATGGCGGCTCCCAGCGCCGTGTCGCTGGCTGTCCCTAGTCGAAGTGGTCCACCACTCGCACCTGCGCGACGGGTCCGACCAGCATGTTCCCCGGCTCGCTGCCGGGCTGAATGGGGGTGCCGGGCTCGTAGTAGTACAGGTCCATGCAGACCCGATACGTCTCCCCGCTGGGCGTGCGTGCCTCGGTGAAGCGGCCGTACACCTTCTTCTCGCCGAAGTAGAGCCGCCCGTGGAGCCGGGTGTTGTTCGGCAGCGCGAGCTGGCGGGTGGAAGCCCTCCAGTTGCCAGCGATGATGACAGGGGTGTCTTCGCGCACGGGAACGGGCCTGCCCCGCACGTCGGACCACTCGACCTCCGTTCTTTCTCCAATGCGCAGGCCCAGCGTCTCGGTCATGGTCTTCACGGCGCCCGCCGGGCACTCCTGGGGTGGAGGCTCCGAGCGTACGGGCGGCACCTG
Organism: Archangium lipolyticum; assembly: GCF_024623785.1. NCBI lineage: Bacteria > Pseudomonadati > Myxococcota > Myxococcia > Myxococcales > Archangiaceae > Archangium > Archangium lipolyticum. The sequence continues at coordinate 7,614 of NZ_JANKBZ010000031.1, read as the reverse complement.
CTGCTGCGCGCTGAGGCAGGCCTGAAGGGCGGCTCCCGTCAGGCCCAGACACACGTTGCGCGCGGCGGCCTCCGCGCGCTTGGGCTGCACTTCCCGCTGGGGGCCGGTCGTCTTCTGCTGCTTCTTCACGGCGGCTGTGTCCTTTCCGCTCGCCGCGGGCGAGGCGGCGGCCGCGAGGGGAGGCTCCACCGGCGGCGGAGTCGCGGCCCGAGCAGACTCCGGCGGCGGCTCCGGGGGCGCCACTTCCTGGCCAGCGTTGGCCTCCCGCGTTGGCGGCTTGGCGGGCGACGTGACGGGTGAGGAGACGGTGGCCACGTCGCGCCCGCCACACCACTGCCCCGCGAGCCACCCGCCGCCCAGCACCAGCCCCACCCCCATGCCCGCCCAGGCCGTCGCACCTCGCCCTCGCGCCCACCTCTTGCCGGCCACTTTTGCTCTGCCGTGCAGTGGCACCTTCCAGGACTCGTCCGGCCAGGCCCTCAGCGCCTCCAATGCCGCGCACAGCTCCACCGCGCCCGGGTAGCGGTCCTCGGGCTTCTTCTCCAGCAGCCGCAGACACACCGCTTCCACCGCCAGGGGGACGCGCGGGTTGACGAGGTGCGGCGGCAGCGGCGCCTGGTGCAACACGGCCTCCACGTCCACCCCTCCGCGCTCGCCCAGCAGGAAGGGGTCTCTGCCCGTCAGCAGCCGGTAGAAGACGACTCCCAGCGCGTACAGGTCATCTCCCACCCCGGCCCGGTAGTGCGCCCCCTGCACGTCCTGGTTCTCCCGGCCGAAGCGCCACGCCTCGGGGCTGCGGTAGCGGGGCGTGCCCGGGGGAAACAGTCCCTCGGTGAGGGTGGGCGCCCCCTCGTAGTAGCCCACCCCGAAGTCCACCAGCACCGCCTGCCCGTCACTCTTGCGCACCAGGATGTTGGCCTCCTTCACGTCCCGGTGCACCACCCTGGCCTCGTGCACCACCGCCAGGGCCCGTGACACCTCCAGCACCCTGTCCACCACCTGGTGGGTGTCCACGGCGTGCTCGCGCGCCCAGACGTCCAGCCTCACTCCGTCCACCAACTCCTGCTTCACGAAGACGAAGCGGGGGTCCTTGTCGGGCCAGCTGCCCGCGCCCAGCACCCGCGCCAGGTTGGGGTGGTTCAGGCTCACGCGCGAGCCGATGAGGGCCTCGCGCCAGGCTCTATCCTCACCGTTCTCCACCGGCACCATCTTGAGGGCGGAGCGGTGTCCTTGGGGGCCACGTACCTGGTACACGATGCCGAAGCCGCCCGAGCCCAGCACGGCTTCCACCACGTCACCCGCGATGAGCGTGCCGGGCGGCAGTGGCGGCATGTCGAGCGCATTCATGGCGCCCTCGCGCCACAGGTCTCTGGAACAGGGGAATTCAGATGTGAGGTCATGGGCCTACCTCCCAGGACCTCAACTTAGCAGGTTCTGCGCCCGGAGCGCCTCTCTTGATGCGGCTCCCTCGCCAGTGCACTTCCCCGGTTCAACACGCTCTAAAGTTGGCCGGAATACGCATAAAGGGCATGGCAATGGGTCCTGGGGCATCCCGGCGGGCGGCACGTTGTTGTTTCCGGCAACCGATGGCGGGCTGTGCCCGGGAGAGCCTTCTCTACGGTGGGCCTGGGTGGACCATGTGCACTGACCTGCTACGGGCCCTGCGGGCGGGCCTGCTGCTCGTCGTGGCCCTGCTTTCCGTCGGCTGTGCGTCGCTGACGCCACCGTCCGGCTAGGGGATGAACCTGCGCTACACGCCGCATGAGGCTTCGGGGCCTTCGTTGGTCGAAGGGCCGAGCGATGAGTCTCCTCCGCTCGCCTCTACCCACCGTCGCCGGGGCTCGCGGGAGGCTGTGTCGGCGGCGGGCCCTGGCGGCGTTATGGATATCGACCAGTTCTGCGTCAAGCTCGAGCAGGCACACCACCAGGCAATACACGGAGGTGGGAACTGGAAGCTGGGGCGCGTATGGCCCGGTGAATGGAACCGGATGAGCATGAAGGCGCTGCGCGACGCCGAGGTTGAAGCTGGACGGATGTTGACGCGCAACGAGGTCTTGGACATCGTCGCTGAGAGCATGAAGGAGTACAGGATCTCGATGAACTTCATTCGCTGGAGAGGGCGATGAGCGACGGAGATGCCTGGGAAGGCAACTGGCGGGTCCGCCTGTACGAGCGGGTCCGCGAGCGGGGTTACTCCTCGCTCACCGCCTTCGCCGAGGCGCGCCCCACCGCCTCGCTGGTGGCTCTGGCCGATGAGCTTGGCGAGGACGATGTCGCCGGAGTGCAGGTGTTGAGCGGGTTGCTCGCCGAGGCGGAGCAGCGGAAGCAGGTCACGCGCTTCGTGCGCGATGTGCTCGTGCGCATGTTGTCCCAGAGTCTTCCGGATGGCTGGCCGGCTGTCCTGGATGACGCCAACCGGTTCAAGGTTGCCAAGGCAATCGGTCGCTGGTCCGCCTATACACCAGAGACGCATCAGAAGCGCGTCGAGCGAGCCAGGGCAGCGCTCCGTGCTTCACCGCCTCCGCCTGGCTGGCGGCCGATCGGCCCCGACGACGAGCTCCTGCTTACGATCCTGCCCGACGAGGAGGCGTGAGCTTCGCCAGCACCTCGCGCGAGAAGAGGTCCATGACAACAGCCAGGTACAACCAGCAAGCGAGGAGGAGCCACCCTCCTGGTCTCCCTCTGCCGAATACGAAGGGCACCCCGAGGAGGGCCCCGAGGTTCGACACCGCGTTGACGGTGGGACGAGCCGGGTGAGGGCCGAGGTGCAGCTCACTTACTGAGCCAGGTCATCCAGGACGTCGGAGAGGGTGGAGGCGCGCAGGGCCCGATCGAACCAGAGGTCGAGGGTGTCCAGGTCCGAGCAGGTGAGAATGCGCCGGCGGGCCTCGTCGTCGACGTGCACGCCGCGCGCGGCGAGAATCCGGACAACATCCTCGGCTCGTCCCTCGGCTCGTCCCTCGGCTCGTCCCCGTGCCAGCCCCTGCTGGCGGCCCTGCTCGCGGCCCTGCTCGATGAGCTCCTCGCCATAACTGCGCATCAGTTCCTCCGCGCGTTGCGTACCCAAGACCGAATGTAGCACCTGCCCCGTGGCGCCACGTACCGTCCTGTCTCCAACCAGGAGCAGATAGCGCACGACCATGAGCAATTCCTCCTGCCCGTTGGGGCTGGCCTGCACCTGGGCGAAGAGCGCCGTCCAGTCCGGCAATCTCCGGGCCAGCTCCTCGGTGCGTCCGTAGCGCAGCACGAGCAGGGCCAGCCGGGCCAGGGGCGGGCCAGGACGCGCCATCAAGGCCTCGGCTCGCTCGGTCGTCAGATCATCGAGCAGGTATTCGAAGCGCGGCACCAGCGAGCGCCACTGCTCCCGCTGTGTCGCGTCCTCTGGCAGGTCGAAGAGGTCCTCCACCCGGCGCGGCGCCGTCCAGGCTCCCTCTGGCCCGTGGTACATGACGAGCGGAAGGATGAGGGGAAGCAGCGTGCTGTCCGGATGCTCCTGGCGCCAGCGTTCCACCTGGCGCACCACGTAGCGCAGCATTCTCAGAGCCATCCACCTGTCCACCGACGATTGGTGCTCGAGCAGCACATAGAGGAGCAGCGGTTGACCGGTGCGAAGGCGGGCCGAGAAGAGCAGGTCGCTCTCGGTCTCCCGCAGCTCCGGGTCCACCACGCTGCCGGGCTCTCGCCGCAGGGACGTCCAGTCCACTTCGGAGACGACATGCGGGGGCAGGACGGCCCGCAGTTCGGCCGCGGCCCGCTCGGGATGGCCGAAAGTATAGCGGGCGAAGAGGTCATGGGGTCCGGACATGGGGAGGGACCCCAAGCACGTGGCGAGCCAATCCACCCGCTGGTCCGGCGCGCCCTTCGGGAGGGCTCGCGAATCAATCAAGGAACCGCCGGGCCCAACCCATGGCTACGTCAGTAGACGATGCAGTCGAACTGCTCGACGACCGCTCTGAATGCTTCCTCGGTGGTCTCGCGTCGTTTGGCGAGGGTCGGAGCGTAGAGCGTTACTGCCGTTGTGCAGGGAGGATCCCTGTACTGACCCTCCACGACAATGGGGCGAAAACCTCCCGGCCACTGGACGCTGTTGAGCTCGCGGGCTCGCCTGATGGGGTCCAGGAGGGTGAAGCAGGGCCACTTGGGAAAGCGAATGGTGGAAGGGTCCGACCCCATGATGCGGCAGCCATCCAGGCGGGCCTCGCTGAAGTCGCAGTCCTCGATGGCCCCGTGCTCCCAACCCGTGCCGTAGTCGGGCCAGTGCCCGAAGTCGCACCCGGTCAGCCGCCCCTTGAAGCGGCACCCCTTTAGAGAGGCCTTCACCCATTGTTGGTGGTTTTTCAGCTCCTGCTTCACCTCGAAAGTGCAGTCGATGAAACGGGAGCCGGTCAGAAACAGGTTCCTACCCGAGACCTTGACGACGACCGTGCAGTTGCGGAGCGTCAGCCCGGAGCCGAGGAAGTAGAGCGAGCCTTTGTCGGTCAGCTCCAGTCGTTCGTTCTCGATTTCCTGACCCTGGTAGAAGACCTTGTTGTAGAGCATGCGCCGCCCGCTCAGAAGGTGAGCATCCGGAAGAACTCGCCCGCCATGCGCCTGCCATGACGGGCTAGATTCGAGTCCGTCCCGGAGAGAATCTCGTACTTGTAGCCTCCGGGGACTTCTACATCGATCCCTTTGTTCCGGCTGAAGTTGTAGAGATGTTGGAACTGTTCTCGCACCTCGTTTTCCACGTAGCGCCCCCGGGCCTCGCGTTCCAGCAGTCTCGCCAGCCAGTATTCGCCCTTCTTCAGGGCTTCGTCGATGGCCTCTCGCTCGTTGCGCGAGAGCCTGTCGGGCCCCCACTTCTTGGCGGCTTTGGTGACGGCCTCCTGGAGCATGTCGCCAATCTTGTCCTCGGCGGGAATATCCGCAGCCGACTTGCCGCGTGGCAGGTGCCAGCGCTGCCCGTCGCTGAGCTCCACCTGCCGGTTGCCGCCTCGGTGACGAATCACGGTTTCGGCGGAGCGGCCCCCTGGGGCTTGTCCCGCCCCATGGCCCGTCCCCTTCTTGAGCATCACCAGGGCCATGGGGCCTTGCGGTGAGGTAGCTACCGTTTCCGCCGCCGCCACGGCCTTGGCCAGGGCACCCTCCGTCGCGAGCGCAGCCTCCGTGAGCTCCAGGCGCCCCATGACTGCTGCGCCGCCCTGGGCCTCGAACTGCGCTCCCGCGAGGTTGAAGCCCGGCAGTGACTTCACCCGCGCCACCACCTGCCCCAGCGTGTGCCCGCTGAGAGCGGCTACGGCGAGGAGCATGGCCCGCGCCGCGTCCTCGCCCAGTACCTTGCCGAACGCCTCGCCCGCCGCGCGCAACTCGTCGAAGGTGGTGGCCTCGTGGGCCGCATGGGCCATGCGGGCCCAGCCGTCCATGAGGCCGTACACCGTCTGGAGGCCCAGGTAGCCCACGATGAGGAGGGTCAGGCTGGCGGCCAGGGCCTTGGTCGTCGGCTCGGGCACCACCCACATCATGCAGTAGAGGGCGACCGTCCAGACGACCATGGAGACGAGCGCCTGCACGCTGAGCAACTCCCGGCCCAGGGCGGCACGTGTCTCGTCGAGCACGGTGCCGAAGGCCAGTGCCAGGGCGAACGTGCGCCGGTCATCCGCGCGGAGGTAGGGCCCGTCGTCCAGCAGGCCCAGGCAGTCGCCTCCGCCCCGCGGCTCGCACCAGCGGAGATACCTTTGCTTGAGGGTTTCATCCGCCTCGGGGGTGAGGAACACCGGACCCTGCTGGCGCTCGGGCACCAGGGTGTAGCCCCGGCCCCGGTACGTCTCCAGGTTCCAGTCCCCCGTGCTCGCCACCGTCTCTACCTCCTGCGGCGGCTGGCGCGAGAGGCGCAGCAGCTCGAGCGCGGCTTCACGTGGACGGAGGTGCCCCAGCCGCACGTCCTGGGCGAGCCATTGGAAGGCCCGCTGGAATTCGGGCCTGGGGATGGGCACCGGCCGGGTGGCGACGGCACCGGGCTCCAGGAAGTCCACCTCGTATGCGGTGGCCGATTCCAGGCCGGGCTCCACCCTCCGCTCCTTGGGCGTTGGTGGGGGCGTGAGCGAGTTGTCGCGGTAGGCCACGAAGCTGCGTGGGGTGCCTGTGGCACATGCGAACTGGAAGAGGATGAGGAGGGCCCAGGCGCCAAGGCAGGGGCCCAGTCGTTCGCGGGTAGGGCGCGCGCCGGGAAGACGGTTGGACACGGCGCACCTCCGGAAGCGACGCATCCCGAAAGCTGTCGCCCCGGAATTACACGGAGCGGCGGGTGGCTCGTCAAGCCGCCAGGTCGGTCACGGACGGGAAGACGCAGCGGGTAGGTTGCCAGGGGGGCAGTGGCCCCGCGCGGGGCGACGCTGCCTCACGGGCCGGATGGCCGTGTCTGTCACCCTGGTTCAACACGCTGAGCGGATGGAATACAGGATCTCGATGAACTTCATCCGCTGGAGAGGGCGATGAGCGACGGAGATGCCTGGGAAGGCAACTGGCGGGTCCGCCTGTACGAGCGGGTCCGCGAGCGGGGTTGCTCTTCGCTCACCGCCTTCGCCGAGGCGCGCCCCACCGCCTCGCTGGTGGCTCTGGCCGATGAGCTTGGCGAGGATGGAACGTGTCGCGGACGAGGGTAGGGGCGTGGGGAAGGTGTTACGCTCCCATGGTGCCTGGGGAACGACGAGCCGGAGAGCCCCTCAGCACCATCCAGATTTCCGATAACTCCGTTCACTTCGCGGTAAAGATCAAGGATCGTGTTTACGATGCCATGACCGGACCCACGGGGTTGGCCGTGACTGAATACCTGGAGCGCCAGAAGTCTCCCGGGCAGCTCTCGATGCAAGTGGTGCGCGAGCTGCGATGAGCCCTGTGAAGCTCAATGCCGGAAGCCTGTTCGAGCACATGCGCCACATCTGTATGCGCCCGAGGATGTTTGCCCCGGACTTCACGCTCGAGCATCTCTCTCTCTACATCATGGGCTACGATGATGCCCTTGGGGATTCAGGGCGGAAGGGCCAGCACGAGTATTTCCGGGAATGGATCTACAAGCGGCACCCGACGTGGCGGTCTCTACCCACCTGGTGGGGCCAGCAAGTCTACGAAGCCAACGCGTGCGACCTGGAGCGCACGCTGGACGCCATCATCCGTCTGCTGGATGAGTTCCTGGCAACGGAAGGTGCCGGGTTCGTCCGCTCTCCCACCCGGGAGACCTCGTACGACATCATCATCCAGAAGCCCAGACGGCGTCCGAAGCGGAGTCCGCGGTCCAAACGGTGATGTGCTGACGATTGTGTTCCGGAGACCCCGGGGGGAGTGCTCCCCCGGGGTCTTCGTCTACTGAGCCTGCCCCGGTTTTGTGGCGCTCCCGCGCCTGATGTGGTTCAGCGGCGACGAGGAGGCATGCCTCCTTCATGCGGTCAGCCGCATGAGCCCAGACTCCACACGAACCGCGGGAGCACCACGTAACCGGGGCAAGCCCAAGGGTAACCGTTCACCGCCCAGGCTCGGTTGATGAGGAGGCAGAGGGGAGGTGACCGGAGAAGTGGTGCTGGACAAGGGGACGGCAGACGTGGTGTAGCAGAAGCATGGCCGAGGTGGACCCCCGAGACG